>BBSY01000003.1:1205000-1412947 GCA_000974665.1 alpha proteobacterium U9-1i
GACCTGATGGCCGCCGCCGGCGTGTTTCTGGTGTGCGCGGTCGTGGCGCTCATTGGCGGTCTCGCGCTGCGCCGGAGAAAAGCCAATGCTTAGCGCGCCCATCCGCATCCTGGTCATCGCTGCACTCTGCGTGGCGGGTCTGGTCGGGCTGGTCGTGCGCGAAAGCATGGCGCGCGACAACGGCACTGAAGTGCTGATGCCGATGGAGGCGGTCGATCCGCGTTCGCTGCTGAGCGGTCACTTCGTGATCATCAGTTTGCGTGAATCGATCCCCGTGGAGGAGCCCTGTCCGACGCCCGCCTCCGAAACACCATGGATCGCACTTGCGCCAGAGGGCGAGGTGCATCGCTTCGCCGGCTCCGCGCCGACGCGTGACGAAGCGCGGCAGATAGCACCCCTGGTCGTGCGCGGCGCCTTCACCTGCTCAACGCCGATTGTTTCAGACGATCCCGCGTTTCCGGGAACGGCGGGCTGGATCATGCTCGATCTGGGCATCGATCGCTTTCACACAAACCAAGCCGAAGCCGAACGCATCGACCGCATTCTTCGGGAGCAGCGCCCGGGCGAAGATTCGCGCGTGTTCGCAATCGTCTCAATCGGCGAAGACGGGCGCGCCCGCCTCAAGGGGCTCGTCGTCGATGGCGCGCGGGTCGAACTCGGCTGGACTTAGCCCCACGGGCCCGCCGACGTACATTTTGGCGCCAACAGCGGATAAGCGATTGCGCCGGCTATGAAGCCGCCCAAATGCGCTTCCCACGCGATCGGCAACGGCAGCAGCGCAAACAGCACGACATTGATGCCGAGAAACACCACGATCGCGCGTCGCACACGGGGATCGGCCAACGCTGCTTGCGGCGATGGACGTACCCCCAAGAAGTACGCACCGAACAACCCACAAATCGCGCCTGACGCGCCGACTGCGCCAATTTCTGAATGCGCGTTAATTAAGATGTACGCGAGCGCGCCGCCGAGCGCGGAAGCGAAGAACAGAACTAAAAAGCGGACCGCGCCAAGACGCGACGCGACGAACGGCGCTGCATCCATGAACGCCAGCCCGTTCATTAAAATGTGCGCCACGCCGTAGTGGAAAAACACGTGCCCGAACAACGGCGCGGCAAGCACGACATAGTCCATTGGCGCATCGAACCGCGCCGGGACGACGCCCCATTGGTTAAACAAAGCTTGATGCGCGTTGGGATCGAACTGCCCCAGCGCGAAGAACGCGACCAAGATCGCGCCGCCGAGCAACAAGACAACAGGTGGAAACCGCAACGGGCGCTCCTTGTTCGTCAGCATATGGCGCGGCGGCGCGGTTAACCCAAGCCAGGCGCTGCGCGGCCGCCGAGCGCGGCGCTCCCCTTCTACGCTGGCACAGCCGTTGCTTTCTCGCCATCGACACGAATTTCCTTGGGCGGGCTGACATGCGTTTCGGCACATTAACCCTCGCGGCGCCAGTCCTCGCGACTCTGGCGTTCGCAGGTTCAGCGGCGGCGGATCCTATTCCTTCGGGGACAGGCGACGTCGAGCGCGCGTTCGGCATGGGCTGGTCGAGCTTTGATCAACCCATTGAAGCCTCCACACGCGACGAAAACGGCAATCGCGTCATCATCAACGGTCGCATGGAACTCGAAGGCACGCTCACCGGCGGCCTGATGGACGGGTTCGGATCGGGTCTCGGCTCGGCGCAAGCGATCGGCAACCAGCTCAACGTGGTCACACAGGGTTCGTGGAACACCGTGATCGTGGATTCAACCCAAACAAACAACGGCGATGTCACAGCCGTGATCGATGGAGACAATTGATGCGCGGCTTGAAAGCTCTCGCGGTCACCGTGGCTACAGCCGCACTCACGGCGTGCGTTTCGCCCACGTCTGGCGATGATGGCATGTATGCGCTGCCGATTGGCGACGCGCCGGTCACCGCTAACCCCACCGCTTATACGCCAGCGCTGAATTGCTTGGCCGATTACGGCCGCGCCCATTCGCTCACCGCGCCACGCGTCGCGGTCGGCCGCATCCTCGACTACACCGGCGCCGTCAACGAAGATGGCGGCCGCCGCATCACGCAAGGCGCCTCGCTGATGGCGATTTCCGCTTTCGCGAAATCCGGCGCACGTCTGGTTGAACGCTTCGATACGTCCGTCACTGAACTTGAACTGCGCTACGCCAACAACCGCTTGATCGGCGGCGAAGCGGGCGACGACAACGTGCGCCGCATCTTTGCGGGGCAAATGCCAGGCTCGGACTATTACTTCGTCGGCGGCATTACCGAGATGAACTACAACATCCGCTCGTCTGGTGTTGACGCGTTCGTTGGCGACACCGCCACGCGCGGCGATCGCGGCAATCTTGGCGGGCGCCTCTATGTGATGAACATCGCGATGGACTTCCGCCTGATCGACACGCGTACGCTCGAAGTGGTGGATGTCATCTCCTACCAAAAGCAGATCATCGGCCGCGAACTCCGTGCCGGCGTCTTCTCGTTCTTCGGCGATACGCTGGTTGATATCGCCGCCGGCGAGCGGGCGCTTGAGCCTGTTCAACTCGCGGTCCGCGCGGGCGTTGAACGCGCGGTCGTCGAGGTGATGTCAAACCTCTATCGCGTTTCCGACAGCTCCGCCTGCCAAGAAGCGCTGGTCGCCGAAGGCGACCCAATGGGCCCAGGCGCCGCGACGCGCACAGCCAGCACCACGCAAGCGACCGGCGCTTTCGTCACCGCCCAGCCTGCGCCAGCCGCGACGCAAGCCGCCGCGCAGCGAGCCGACACCAATGCGTGGCACGCGCGCCGCGACGAAAGCATCACCGGCCTGCGCGGCCGCGAAGAGAACGTCGCACCCACGCGCAGCGCCCAAAACCTGCCGGGCGTGCGCTCGTAAGCCATTGATACGGAGCCGCCGATGCGCGTCGCCTTTCTCGTTTCAGTCGCGTTGATCGCCGCGCCTTTCGCGTATGCGCAGAGCGCCAATCATCGCGCAACAAATCCCACCGCTCAGCAGGTGGTGAATGAACAATATCAGTTGCGTGGAACGACATCCGTCACGACCGTCCGCGTTGGCGAGGCACATGACGTCGGCGCCAGCGCGATTGCTGGCAGCAACGCCGTGGTCGCGTCGGCAGACCGCGCCCGCGCTGACCTATCAAACGCACAGCACATGGATGGAAACGCAAGCGCGACCGCAGACGTCGTGGCGTGGAACAGCGCGGGCGTCGTTACAGTCGCCAGCGCAGCCGTCGCCAACGGCGCCACTGCCACCGCACAAGGCGGCGAAATCAGTGTCAGCTCAAACCAGCTCGCGCACGGCGATTCCAGCGCCGCCACGCGCCTCACCTCAGGCACATCCGCGCACGCTTCATCGTCAGCCGCCGCCAGCGGCAATGTCGCCGCGCTTTCCGCGGAAAACGCCGATATTCGCGCGGTCGCGAACCAGGAAAGCACTGGCCGCACGTCCGCGACAAGCGAGGCCGATCATTGCTGCGTGGGCGGCCAGGCCGTGTCCGCCGCCATCGCCAGCGCCAACAACATCAGTGCGGCGGGCTACACCACGACGCTGCTCACTGACACAGCGCAAACCGCGACGGGCGCGAGCGTAACAGCACGAAGCGACCTCTACGCTGGCTATGCCTACGACGCCTCGGGCAACGCCACCGCGAACGCCAACGCGCTGACCATCGACAACGCTTTCGGTTATGTGAACGCGCGCGCATCGCAAACAGCGACAGCGGAGGTTTCGGCGCAATCGTACGTCACGCTCGGCGGGGATTTCCTGGGGTTTGCGTCCGCTGGCGCCTACGGCGTTGGCAACCAAGCGATCGTATCAAACGTCACTTCGGACACCGTGCTCGACGTCACCCAAGCCAACTCCGGCGACATCAGCGCCGATGCCGCCCTTGTCGGCGGAGGCGGCGACATGGCGCTCGCATCATCAGCCGCCTACGGCAACGTTGTGACGGGATCTCTATGCGCCTATTGCGGCGACGAAGAGCCGACACTGAATGCGCGCAATGATCAAACCAACGAAGGCGCGGTCAATGCGAACGCCACGGTGATGAGTTCGCGCGCACGCACTGTGGCCGCGACATCCAGCGCCATCGGAAACGCCGCGACTTATCAAGTGCAAGGCGCAAACTAGCTCGCTTCGCGCGCGGCGCTGGCCGGGCGCAGCAGGCCCCGATATCGGACGATCAACCCGACCAGCGGGTGGCTGATCTCGACGTGAAACCGAAACGCGCCATTCTCCTCGGTCTCGTAGGCGTGAGAATGCGGCGCAAGCCAAAGCGGCAACGGCACGCCAAAGGCGCGCCAGCGCCGCACCACCAAGCGCAAAGCGCCGGTGTCGAGGACCATCGCCATCGAGAACTCGAGCGCACCGAAACGTTCGCACAGCAAACGTTCCGAGCGTCCCTCGCCTTCATACTGAAGGCTCGAAAACATGAAGCGCCCAAAGCTGCGCCGCCACGTTTCGCGCATCGCGTCAGCGTGAAAGACGACGCTTACGTCGTAATCGCCGGCCGGCGGGAACGACATCATTGCGGCGGCTGCGCGCGCCAGCCAATTGCCGCCTCGCTCCACCGTGGCTGAGCCAATGGCGCGGCGCACGCCGTCGTGCATCTCTCGCACGGCACGGGGCAACCCATCCCACGCGCCGCCCAGCAGCCGCTGATAAAGCGGCGCGCCGCGCGGCGGCGTCTCGCGCTCACCAGTGTAAATCGTGCGCGTCGCGAAAAGCTTTTCGTAGTCGTCGAGTTCAATCTCTTGTGTCGCTGCGCGCGCGCCAGGCACTGGTTGTGCGCCTGCGATTTGCCGGCGAACGATCGCCTCCACCGCCATGGACGGGATAAGCGGACCGTCGCTGCCCTCGGCGAGCAAGTGCCAAGAGCGGGTAAGCGTTGCGCCACCCTCCAACGCCCCGCGCGCCTCCACGAACATTCCGCCGCGATGCTCTCCCCATCGCACGCGGTTTGTCGCCCAGTGCATGAGGGGCGCGAGCGGTGCGAGCGTGCGCATCCAGCCGATCGCGACGAGCCAGGAGAGTGCGATCAACCCGCGATGCAAAACCTCGGGCACGGGGCCTGCGCCCATCCATACGCGTCGCACTTCCGGGCGAAGCGCCGAGAGCGCGCGCAAGTCGGGCACGTCGACGAGCGAAAACAATGTGCTCCTCAACGGCACTCGCCCGGGCGGCGCGATGGTGTAACGACGCTGCTGCGTGAACGGTTTGCCGATGATTTTCGCCGTACGGCCGAGATATGCGACCGGCTGCCCCGCATAACTGGCGATCGCGCGCACGACATTTTCGCCAACGCCCGCATAGGGAGACGGCGCGATGCCGCCGCTGATGGAATCCACGCGGGCCATGTCTCGCGAGAGACGCCGCACTACGGCGGCAGTGAGCACCGGAAAACTCGACACGCCAGACAGTACGAAAACACCAGCCTCGCGCGCCGCTTTGTCAAAGGCGCTGACGCCCGTGACAAAGCCCGCAGCATCGGCAAGATCGAGATAATTTACGCGCGCGGCGACGCAGGCCTCGATCAAGCGATACCGCCCATCGCCATACGCTTGAAACGGCCCGCTCGCGTCCACGACAACGTTAGGGGCGTGGGCTGCAAGCTGCGCCGTAAGGTCACCCTCGCGGTCGAATGCGCCGGCGATCAGCTTTGCAGCCGTGGCGCCGCGCGTCGCGCAAAACGCTTGCGCTTTGGCTGGCGATCGCCCGCAAACGATGATTTCAAGCGATGGCTCGGTCTCGAGCAACTCAACGATGCGGCCGCCGAACGTGCCGTAACCGCCGACGATGAGCAGCTTCAATGTCACGCGGAAACGCTAGGCCAGCGCGCGCGCAAAGCCAGCGGACAAGACGCCGCGCGTCAGATTCCGTCGCCGGCGACGCCGAGATCGAACATCTGGTTCATTTCGGTGGCTGGCGTGACGCCCTTCCCGCATGCCCCACCCACGGGCTTGGCCGGCACCCCAGCCACTGTGCAGCGCGCTGCAACCGGCTCAAGCACCACCGAACCAGCCGCAATCCGCGCATCTTCGCCGATTTCGATGTTGCCGAGCACCTTCGCGCCGGCGCCGATCATCACGCCGCGACGGATTTTCGGGTGGCGATCGCCGCCTGCTTTGCCCGTGCCGCCAAGCGTAACGGAGTGAAGCATCGAGACATCATCTTCCACCACTGCCGTTTCGCCGATGACAATGCCGTGGGCGTGGTCGATGAACACGCCGGCGCCGATTTTGGCGTTAGGATGAATGTCGACATTGAAGAGTTCCGAAACACGGCTCTGCAAATGATAGGCGAGGACGTCGCGGCCCTGCTCCCACAGCCAGTGGGCGATGCGATAGGCCTGGAGCCCGCCATAACCCTTAAAATAGAGGAACGGTTGCAAATAGGTCTTGGTCGCCGGGTCGCGCTCGCGCACGACGCGCATGTCGCGCAAAGCCTGCTGGGCGATGTTGGGGTCCGCCACGTAGGCTTCGCGGATCACTTCGCGCAATTGAAGCGCAGCGAGATCGGCGTGCCCGAGCTTCTGCGCCAAATGATACGAAAGCGCATCCTCGATGCGGTCGTGGTGCAAAATCGAAGCGTGGAGATAGGACGCGAGCAACGGCTCCTCCGCGGCGGCCTGCATCGCCTCCACGCGCAATTGCGACCAGACCCCGCCGGACGCTTCGAACACGCGCGTTTGAGCTTCGGCCATGGTCCTACTCCGTCCCTCGCGCAAGCATCGCCTTCGCCAGTTCGGCGGGCAGTTGCCCCGTCACCGCCATGTGGTGGGCGCGCAGCACCGCCGCAACCGTCATGGAATCACGAATTCGGCCGTCGACCACCCGGTCGAGCAATTCCGTAAATGACGTGGTCCGCCGCTTCAGAACTTCCGTAGGTTCCGGGCTCGCTTCGCCGGGCGTGAGGTCGGTGGCGAGGAAAATGATGCAGCGCTCGTCGGTGAGGGAGTTCGACATATCCATCTCAAGCACCTCCCGCAGCTCGCCAGCGCGCAGGCCAGTTTCCTCCTTCAACTCTCTCACGGCGCACATCAATGGCGCCTCATCCGGCTCCGCCCCTCCCTCGGGCATCTCCCAAGAATAGCGCCCGAGCGGGAACCGCCATTGCCCTACAAGGTGTACGCGACCATCCGCCCCGATGGGCAATACGCCCACGGCAAGCCTGCGAATGCGAATGACGCTATACGTCCCTTCCGCCCCGCCGGGATGAATTACGGCATGGGTGTCGATCTTGAACCAATCGTTCGCGAACGGCTGGCTCACGCTCTTGACCGTCCACGGATCGCCGTCTTCTTCCCATTCTGTGCTCATGACTCGTTTCTATAAGCACCGGCGCATCTGCGCCATGGAGACAACATTGCCGCTACCCGCAACCGCCGTCCCGCCGCCCCTCGCCGAACATGAACCGGGCCGCGCTGTCTTTGAAAGCGCCGAAACGTTGACGCTCCTCGCGCTGCGGCGTTCGACCAAAGTGATCCACCTTGCCGCGCCAGGCCCGGACGCGGCGCAGCTCGATGCACTGCTGCGGCTCGCCGTGCGCGTGCCCGATCACGGCAAGTTAGGCCCGTGGCGGTTCGTGGTGATTGAAGGCGAAGCACGCGCCCGCGCCGGTGAAGCGCTCGCGACCCTCAAAGAGGATGCGCCAAGTCAAGACGCAGCGCGCGCCACATTCACCCGTTCGCCACTTTGCGTGATGGTGATTTCCACTGCGAGCCCCAATCCGAAAATTCCGGAATGGGAGCAGGTGCTCTCGGCCGGCGCTGCCTGCAACGCGCTGCTGCTTGCCGCACATGCGATGGGTTTCGGCGGTTGTTGGCTGACAGGTTGGCCCTGCTACGATCCCAGCGCACGGGCCGCGCTAGGTTTGGCGAACCACGAACGCATCGCGGGTTTCATTCATCTTGGTACAGCTACGCAAACGCCGACAGAACGTGTTCGGGCCGATTGGCGCGATAGGGTGAGCCGGTTCCCTTAGGCCGGAACCACGTCGAACGGCGCGGTCATGCGTTCGCCATCGCTAAACGCAATTGTTCCGTGCCAAAAGTACGAAGGGAACAGCACCAGGCGCCCTACCTTCGGCTCGATCATTTTTTCCGCTGGCATTTTTTCAATCGGGCATGGCGGTTCGCCCAACTTGAGCCATCCTTCGTTGCGCCGCGAACGCGCCATAGAGGCCGGTAACGCCGTGTAATAAACTGAGCTTATCCACCCGTCTGGATGGACGTGGCTCAGGTGGTATCCGCCGGCCCGAAGGCGCACTGACCAAGCGCTTGCCAGCTTGAACGCTTCGGTCTTGCGACCGCTCCAAGGATGGTTTTTGTCGCGCATTCGCGCGATGTAGGCGCGTATCGGCTCGTGCAGGGCGTCTAGATAGCACCGCACAACCGGATCCTTCAGGCCAACCAGATTACGCCGCCCCTGCGTGCCATCGCGCAAAGTCTGATCAAGCGGATGCGCTTTGGTAACGTGCAAGCGCCGCAGACGCTCTGCGAGTTCTTCGTTGAATTCGGCGACGCTGGAAAAGCCGGTTGGCGGCGCGAGATCATGGTGCTGAACCATATAATCATAATCGCAGAGCCAATTATACCTCGGGTGGTCGAGCTGCCGCAGCGCCAAACTTTCGATCGCGATCCAGTTTTGATTCAGTGGCGCCTCGCGACGCAGGCGCTCCAGAACCGAAAGCACTTCCGCACCGCGCCCAAGCTGCAGCAGCGTCAACGCCCACCGAATACGCAGCGGCTCGACGTTTGGGGCGACGATCAGAGCCCGCTCCAAAACCTCGCACGCGTCTTCAATGCTCCCCTGCTCGGCTAAGGCTGCGCCGAGTTCGTATAGCAAGGCAGGATGCGCAGGGTTTCGACGCAGCCCGTCGCGCAGCAAGACTTCCGCGCGTTCCGTAAATCCGGCGGCGCGCAACAATTGCGCGCAATTTGCCCGAAGCGCGCACGCATCCGGCTTGAGTGCAACGGCTTGCTCATAGGCGTCGGCAAACGCGGCGCCGGCGCCATTTTGCCAACGCGCCTTGGCCAGCGCGGTTTGGACGGCGACGTCAGACGGAAATCGTTTCGCCGCCTCATGCAGCACGTGCTCACCTTCCGCCATGCGGCCAAGCTGTTGAAGCGCGGTCGCGCGGGCGGTGGCGACAACGGCAGACTCCACGCCATCCGCGGCAATGGCCTCCAGACCCGCTAACGCGTCCTCCAATTTGCCAAGGCGGCCTGCGGTCAGCGCCCAATTGAAACGTGCGGAAACTGAGCCGGAATCGGCGTGCATCGCGCATTCAGCCGCTTGGAGGGCGTGCTCCAATTTGCCTTGAGCGCGCAGCGCGCACGACAGAATGTCCCATGCATCCGCATCAGCGCCAGTCACCAGCAACGCACGCGCGGCTTCCTCGGCCTCAACCAATCGCCCCGCCGCAAGCGCTGCCCGCGCAAACGCCCGTCGCGCATCCGGAAAATTCGGATCGAGCCTCAGCGCAGCGGCGAAACTATCGGCGGAGCTCGGTCCGTCGTTGAGCCACGACAGCGCGTCGCCAAGCGCGAAGTGGTAGCGAGGATCGTCGGCCTTCGCCCTGACTGCGGCCCGGAACATGTCCGCCGCGTCACGCGGACGGCGCTGCAACCGCCGAACAAGGCCTAGCAGATAAAGAGCTTCGACGGGTGCGCGCGGTTCAGACCGTACCAGCCTCCGCTGCGAACGCGTCATTGCAACGCGCTGTTGGGCGCGCACAACGAACGCCGAGATGTCATTTTTCGCTTCGCTTGCTGTCGCAATGTTGGGCCAACGGGCGGCGATCATGCTCTCCGCCCGCGCGGCATCCCCATGCAGCAGCACATCGTGCACATGGCGCAACGTTTCCTCGTCATTCATAGAACGCGCCTGCTTGTTGAATTGCGGGCGAATGGTTAGTCGAGAGGTGGTGCGCGCGGGGAACAATCAGCTGTGATCTCACGCCGAATTGACGCGAGCGCGCTCAAAATTGCGCTTCGCACTCACAGATCGCGTGTTCGTCGATGAAGTATTGTGATTGCATCGCAAGTTAGCCCTAGCGGCGCTCACGCGCGCGCGGTGCTCCTGCGTTTAGTCCCGCCCGCGATACGTCCCCACGCCCTGCTCCGGGAGCCACAGCCCTTCAGGCGCGGCGCCAGTTTGCCAGAACACATCGATCGGTATGCCGCCGCGCGGATTCCAATAGCCGCCAATGCGAAGCCAAATTGGATCGATCGCGTCGATGATCCGCTTGGCGACGCCCACCGTGCAGTCTTCGTGAAAGGCGCCGTGATTGCGAAAGCTCTGGAGAAAGAGCTTCAGACTCTTCGACTCCACGATCCAATCGTTTGGTGCGTAGTCGATCACCAGGATGCCGAAATCAGGCTGGCCGGTGACGGGACAGATCGACGTAAATTCCGGCGCCGAGAAGCGCGCGAGATAGAGCGTGCCCGGATGCGGATTGGGCGCACGTTCTAGCACCGCCTTGTCGGGCGATGCGGGGATCGCGGCCTTGCCGCCAAGCTGGCTGAGGCCCTTTGGATCGGATGTCATGGCCGCTGGCTAGCGCGTACGCGCCGTAACGGCAATTGCCCACGCTTGCACCGCAGCGTTATCGCGGCGAAAACCACCGCGAGGAGACCCACCACATGCACGATTTCGATGGCAAGATCGTCCTCGTCACCGGCGCTTCAACCGGCTTGGGCGCGGCGCTCGCGGTGGGCGCAGCGGTGCGAGGCGCGAAAGCGGTGGTCATCAATTACGCGAACAGCGCCGCCGAAGCCGAGGCCACCGCCGAGGCCGTGCGCGCCGCCGGCGCCGAGGCCGTTCTGGCGCAAGGCGATGTCTCGAACGACGCCGATTGCATCGCCATCGTCGAGAAGGCCAAGCCGTTTGGCCGCATCGACGCGCTTGCCAACAACGCAGGCGTCACCAAATTCGCACCCGCGCACGGCGATCTCGATGCGCTGACCCGCGAGGATTTCGAGCGCGTCTATGCGGTGAACGTGATCGGCCCCTATCAGATGATCCGCGCGGCACGCTCATTGCTGGAAGCCAGCGAGCGGGCGGCGGTGCTGATGGTGTCGTCAATTGCCGCCGCCACCGGCATTGGCTCATCGGTGGCTTACGCCGCCTCGAAGGGCGCGCTCAACACAATGACTTTGTCTCTGGCGCGGGTGCTGGGCCCAAAAATCCGCGTCAACGCCATTTGCCCCGGCTTCATCGACACGCCCTGGCACGCCAAGGGCTTGCCAGACGCTGTCGTCCATCGACTCCGAGACGGCGCGAAGACCATGACGCCACTCCAAGCGGCCTCCACCGCCGAAGACATTGCGGACGCGGGATTGTTCTTTCTGTCCGACGCGTCGAGGCACGTCACGGGCGAGACGCTCCTGATCGATGCGGGCCTGCATCTGGGTTACGCGACCCTATCCGCCCGCTAAATCGCCCGCAAAAGCGTCAGGTCGGCGCCTTCGCGCCTGCGAAATAGGCGTGAACCGTCAGGAGAGAGGGCCCATGTGGGCACAGCGTTTGCGCCTCATGCTGCGGCGCCGAAGGCTCTGCTCAAGTCCCTCGCGCGGACGGTTGTCGTCGGCGCTGGGCAAGCGGGGAAACAGCGCATGAAGAGCGTGAAGAAGATCATCGGATTGGCCATGCTGGCCGGCGCCGCAATGGGCGCAACAAGTGTAGCGCACGCCGAGGGTACGGTTTCGGGCAACGTCGCGCTCACCACCGACTATGTGTGGCGTGGCGTCTCCCAAAGCGCCGGCGACGCCGCCGTTTCAGGCGGTTTTGACTACACCAACGGCGTTTTTTACACCGGCGTTTGGGCGTCCAGCATCTCCGCCGGCGAAGAGCTTGACCTCTACGCGGGCATCACGCCCGTCACCGGACCAGTGACGTGGAACTTTGGCGTCGTCGGATACTTTTATCCGGGCTCCGACGATTCCGGCGGCGACCTCGATTTCTGGGAAGTGCGCGGCGGCGGCTCGATCACCCCAGTCGAGAACCTCTCCGTCGGTCTAAACCTCTGGTACAGTGACGACTTCGGCACCACCGACAGCGAGTCCCTCTACACCGAACTCAGCGGGTCGTACGCGTTCACCGAGGTGTTCTCGGTGTCGGGCGCATATGGCGCGCAGACGATCGACGTCGGCGGCGACTACGACACGTTCAATGTTGGCGGTACGGTCGCGCTGCACGGCTTCAAGTTCGATCTCCGCTACCACGACACCGACATCACCGGTGCGGATGAGATCATCAACTTCACCATCAGCCGCGCGCTGTGAGGTGACCTCGGGCGGCGGTTCGAGGGGGTCGCATCGCCGCCCGGGACTCCTCACCTGATGATTTGGTCGCAAGCGCAACGTGATGTTTCTGTCACAGTGTGACTGAGCAGCTTCCTAAAGCCCGTTAACTCGCTTTAGCGTTAACCACTCGTTGACGCTCCGGAGTGAATCTCTCCGTCGCGCGGCGAGATCCGCGGGAAAAAGGATGCAAGCAATGAAGAAGCTCATCGGCGCCGCTCTCGCAGCGGGCGCGACTCTTGCCTCGGCTGGCGCTGTCAATGCCGGCGAGATTTCTGCGAACATTGGCCTGACCACCGATTACGTTTTCCGTGGCGTCTCTTTGTCGGGCAACGATCCGGCCGTGCAAGGCGGCTTCGACTGGAACAGCAGCAGCGAAACCATTTACGCTGGCGTTTGGGGATCGAGCCTCTCGAGCGGCATGGAAATGGACGTCTATGCCGGCTGGACGCCGGACCTGGGCGGCCCCTTCTCACTCGACCTCGGCGCGATCGGCTATTTCTATCCGGGCGCCGACGATGACGGCGCTGAGTTCGATTATTGGGAACTCAAAGCCTCAACCGAACTTGCGCTCAGCGAGCAAATGACGGTCGGCGGCGCGGTGTATTGGGCGCCAGACAATTACGGCGAGACGGGCGATGCGCTGTATCTGGAAATCAACGCTGGCTTCGCGGCCTCCGAACAGCTCGAATTTAACGCTGCGTTCGGCAACCAATCGATTGAAGATCCGGACGGCCCGTTGCTGGTGACCGACGAAGACGATTACTCGACCTGGAACATCGGCGGCACGTACGCCATGCACGGCTTCAGCCTCGACCTCCGCTACCACGACACCGACATCGACGCCGGTTCGGACATCGAGAGCTACACGTTCGGCCCGTCGAGCTACGACAGCGCCGTCGTGTTCACGATCGGTCGCGAACTTTAAGTTTCGCGTCGAAGACAAGATTTGGGCCGCTGCGGTGACGCAGCGGCCCTTTTCTTTGCGCTATTTCTTGCCGCCGGCGCCAATCGCGCCGGCTGAGGGCGCCTTCTTGGCGTCCTTCTCTTTCTTCGGTTTGCGCTTTTCCTTGTTGGAGCGCATCTGTCCTTTGGCCATCGGGCCCTCCTCCTGATTTTTTCCGCGCCGCTCCGGCGCATGCCTTTAATCTCGGGAGCGTTGCGCCATCTGTCCAGTGCGCGACGGCTCTACTCGTCGAACTTCGGCGAGGCCGGCGGGAAGAAATCCGGCATATCCGAAGACACCTTCATCGGAAATCGCGCCGGGCGCTTCTCAAGGAATGAAGTGACGCCCTCGGCGGCGTCGGCAGCCGCGCCTCGCAGCACCATCAACCGGCTCTCCAAACGGTGCGCCTCCATCGGGTGCGCCGCGCCCAGCATGTCGAGCACCATGTGCCGCGTCAGCGCTACCGACACCGGCGCGGTGTTGTCCGCGATCTCCCGCGCTAAGGCTTTCGCGGCAGGCAGCAGATCGCCCGATGCGTGCACGGACCGCACGAGGCCACGTTGCAGGGCCTCAGCAGCATTGAAGATGCGGCCGGTCATGAACCATTCCAGCGTCGTCGATACGCCGACAATGCGCGGCAGGAAATAGGTCGAGCACGTCTCCGGCACGATGCCGCGACGCGCAAACACAAAGCCAAACCGCGCCGCTTCCGAAGCAAAGCGCACGTCCATGGCGGTGAGCATGGTCGCGCCCACGCCGACCGCCGCGCCGTTCACCGCCGCGATCACCGGCTTCAGGCTCTCAAAAATGCGCATCGCCACCTGGCCGCCGCCGTCGCGCGTGAGCGAATGGGTGTCGCGGCCCTTCTCATGGGCCCGCGCGGCGTAGTTGAACGTTTCGCCACCTCCACCGAGATCGGCGCCGGCGCAGAAGGCCTTGCCTTCACCGGTGACGATCACCGCACGGACCTCGTCGTCACCATCCGTCCGGTCAAACGCCTCGATCAATTCGTGCATCATGCGCACGTTGAAGGCGTTCATCCGCTCCGGCCGGTTCAGCGTGATCGTGGCCACGCCATCGGCGACGTCGAGGCGGATGCTTTCAAATTCGGGCATGGGGCTCTCCTCGCCTCACGCTAGGCCGCTTTCAGGAAAAGTGTCTGCGGTTTTCCGCCCGGAAAGCGGCCCAAACGAGCAGTGGCGCGTTTTCGAGCCGCGAAACCGGCTTCCACTTTCGCTGAAAACGCGCCGCTTAGAGGTCGAGCAACTCCACCTCTGCCGCCTGGTAAGGATCGAGCCGATAGACGAGGCCGCGATGGATGGCGATCAAGGCCCCTTCGCCCCAATCGTCAATCAATTCAGCGTCGTCCTCCTCACGCGCAGTCCATCGCGTGCCATCCTCGCAGATGACCACGCGGCCATCGCCCAGCACGGTGTCGATCACCGACACCGCGCCGGACTGCGCCCCGGCGCAAATGCCGACTCGGAACACAGAGAGAATCGCGTCACGTTGTGCGTCGTTCAGCGCCGCCCAATCGAGGCGCGCAAACAATTCGGGCCCCAGATAGGCCGCGAGGGCGTCATTTTGCGTCATCGCGTCCCCAACCGATTCGGCCACCCTAAAAACGGCTGATTTGGTTTCCGATATCTTACCGGGCGCGGAACGCGTGCGCTAAAGCGCGAGCCGCCAGATGAAATCGCGATCGCGCGTTTGGCCCACCATGAAGTCGTGCTCGCCGACATGCACGAAGCCGAGGCGTTTGTAGAACGTCTGCGCGCGATGATTGTTTTCCCAGACGCCGAGATAGAGCGCCGGCGCGCGCTGTTCGCGCGACCAGGCGAACACGTCATCCATCAACGCACGGGCAACGCCGGCGCCCTTCACACTCGTATCGACGTAAAGCCGGTGCAGCTCACGGCATTGCACGGCGTCATCGACGTGCAACTCAACCGCACCGGTCTTGCTGTAGCCAACAATGGCGCCGCTGCGCGTGGCCACACGCAAATGCACGTCATCGCTTTTTGCGAAGCCCGCATAGAGCGCTGACGTATGGCTCGCGGCGAGAAACGCGGTGAGGTCTTCCGGCGGATAAAGATGGCCGAACGTGTCGATGAAACTCGCCGCCGCGAACGCGGCGAGCGCTTCGGCATCATCGGCCGTTGCGTCTCGATAGCGGATCACGCCGCCAGCGCGCTTTCTAGCGCGGCGCGGATCGCGGCAAGCGCTTCCGGCGCGCTCGCGCCGTTCGGGCCGCCGCCTTGGGCCATGTCCGGCCGCCCGCCGCCGCCTTGGCCGCCAACCGCCGCGACCCCGGCTTTGACCAGATCGACCGCGCTGACCTTGCCTTTGAGATCGTCGGTGACGCCGATCGCCAGCGCGGCTTTGCCGTCGTCAACGCCCACATAGGCGACAACGCCCGAGCCAAGCGACTTCTTGCCTTCGTCGACGAGCCCGCGCAGATCTTTCGCCGGCACGCCTTCGAGCACGCGCGCGAGCACCGCGACGCCCTTGATCTGCTCCGGCCCCGCCGGCGCCGCCGCGCCGCCGCCGCCGCCCGCGAGCGCGAGCTTCTTCTTCGTCTCGGACAATTCCCGCTCAAGCTTGCGCCGCTCGTCCTGCAATTGCGCGACGCGCTCCGGCAGCAATTCCAGCGGCGCTTTCAAGTTTGCCGACACAGCCTTCGCCAGCGCCGCTTGCGCTTTCAAATGCGCGAGCGCCGCCGCGCCCGTCGCGCCCTCAATGCGGCGGATACCCGCCGCCACACCGCTTTCAGACAGCACTTGGAACACGGCGATATCGCCGGTGCGCTTGACGTGCGTGCCGCCGCAGAGTTCGACCGAATACGCCTTGCCGTTTGCATCGAGCGCGTCGCCGAGGCGCAGCACGCGCACGCTGTCGCCGTATTTTTCGCCGAACAGCGCCAACGCGCCCTCTTCGATCGCTTGCGCCGGCGCCATCTCCTTGATCACGCCTTCCGCGTTCTGGCGGATCACCGCGTTCACCTGATCCTCGACGCGGCCGATCTCGTCGGCACTGAGCGCTTGGCCATGGCTGAAGTCGAAGCGGAAATAGTCCGCCTCAACGAGCGAACCTTTTTGCGTGACGTGCGGGCCGAGCACATTGCGGAGTGCTGCGTGCAGCAAGTGCGTCGCCGAGTGGTTCGAGCGGATTTGCGCGCGGCGCGTGTGATCGATCTCAAGCGTGGCCTTATCGCCAACCTTGACGTTGCCTTTGGTCAGCCGCCCAAGATGGACGTGCAGCGCCCCCGCCTGCTTGTGCGTATCCTCAACCTCGAAGACCGCGCCAGTGGCAAAACGGATAAGGCCCCGATCGCCGGCCTGGCCGCCGCTTTCGGCGTAGAACGGTGTGCGGTCGAACACGAGCGCGCCGGGCTGGCCTTCGAGCAATTCGTGCGCCTCCGCGCCGCCGGTGACGATCGCAGCGAGTTTGCCGTCGCCGTCTTCGGCGCCGTAGCCGAGAAATTCGTTGCCGCGCGTGCGCTCCAGGATCGAATGCCAGATCGCCGGATTGTCGCCGCCTTCGGCGCCTGTCCAACTCTCGCGGCCCTTCTCGCGCTGCTTTTCCATCGCCGCGTCGAAGCCGTCCGTGTCAACCTCAAGGCCACGGCCGCGCAGGATGTCCTGCGTGAGATCGAGCGGGAAGCCGAACGTGTCATAGAGCTTGAACGCGGTCGCGCCGGCGAGCTTTTGGCCCTGCTTCAGCGTGACGAGTTCGTCTTCGAGCAGCTTCAACCCATTGCCGAGCGTGCGGCGGAAGCGCTCTTCTTCTTCGTGCAGCTGTGCGGTGATCACCGGCAGCGCGCGCTTCAGTTCGGGATACGCCTCGCCCATCTCGGCGACGAGCGTCGGCGCCAAGCGGTGCATCAGCGGCTCTTTGGCGCCGAGAATGTGCGCGTGACGCATCGCGCGTCGCATGATCCGACGCAGCACGTAGCCGCGGCCTTCGTTGGACGGCGACACGCCGTCGGCGATCAAGAAGCACGACGAACGCAGGTGATCGGCGATCACATTATGGCTCGGCGCTTGTTCGCCTTCGGCCTTCGTCTTCGTGAGTTCTTCCGACGCCGCTTTGAGCGTGCGGAACAGGTCGGTCTCAAACACCGAGTCCACGCCCTGCAGCACGCAGGCCATGCGCTCAAGGCCCATGCCGGTGTCGATTGATGGCTTCGGCAATTTCTCGCGCGGGCGCCCGTCGTTGAATTGCTCGAACTGCATGAACACGAGGTTCCAGAATTCGAGGAAACGATCGCCGTCCTGCTCGGGCGAGCCCGGCGGGCCGCCCCAGATGTGGTCGCCGCGATCGATGAAAATTTCCGAGCACGGACCGCACGGCCCCGTGTCGCCCATCGACCAGAAATTGTCGGAGGTCGCGATGCGGATGATCTTGTCGTCGGAAAAGCCAGCGATCTTCTTCCAGAGATCGGCCGCCTCATCGTCGTCATGATAAATGGTGACGAGGAGCTTATCTTTCTTGAGACCGTAATTCTTGGTGATCAACGTCCAGGCGGCGTCGATCGCGCCTTCCTTAAAATAATCGCCGAACGAGAAATTGCCGAGCATCTCGAAGAAGGTGAGGTGCCGGGCGGTGTAGCCGACATTGTCGAGATCGTTGTGCTTGCCGCCGGCGCGCACGCTCTTCTGCGAGGTGGCGGCGCGCGGGAACGGCGGTTTGGCCGCGCCGGTGAAGTAATTTTTGAACGGCACCATGCCGGCATTGACGAACAGCAAAGTCGGATCGTCTTGCGGCACGAGCGGCGCCGAGGCCGGGGTCTCGTGACCGCGCGACCGGAAGAAATCGAGAAATTCCCGACGGATGTCGTTGACGCTTTGCATATGGTCCCAAGCCGGAATCTGAGGTCAGGCTTGGTATAGGTAGTGCGGCGCACAACGCCAAGCGGCGCACTCGAAGCGCCCTTGGATCAGGGCGGCAGCGTCAGCGCACCGTCCTCGGCCAATGGGAAGAATGGATTCCAGGCAACCTCCCAGAGGTGCCCGTCAGGATCGGCGAAATAGCCGGACTGGCCACCCCAAAACGCCTCTTCCGACGCCTTGATCAGCCGACCACCCGCCGCGACCGCCTCACCAATCACCTGGGTGACCTCCTCGCGTGTGCGGACATTATGGGCGAGCGTGATGCCACGGAAACCGCTCCCCTCGGCGGACTGCTTGGCGTCACACGCCAAGCTCTCACGCGGGAACAGCGATAACGCCAACGGCCCAAGCTGGAAAAATACGACGCCGTCTCCACCGCCTGCGGCTGACGCTTTGAAACCCAGCTTTTCGTAGAAAGCGCGTGATCGCGCCAAATCCTCAACGCCCAACGTGATCAGAGAAACGCGCGCTTCCATCCCTCAGCTCCGCGCTTGAAGAGAACTCGCCGGCCGGCCGGAGACCAGCCAGGGCATGGGGTCGGGTCGGAAAGCCCCCGAACCAGCCGGCGAACGACGGCGCTTCCAAACCAAGCGCCGCCGGTTTTGTTAGAGCTCTCGCTCATATTCCCAGGACACTAGTCTTTGTCTTCGTCGCCTTCAGGCGGCGAGTACATCGCATCTGCGACCGCGCTCGCTTGCCCACGGATTGCGTCCTCAACCGCGATCGCAACGTCTTTATGTTCCTTCAAGAAACGGCGCGCGGCTTCCTTGCCTTGGCCAATCTTCTGCCCGCCATAAGCGTACCAGGCGCCGGACTTATCGATAACGCCGGCCTTCACGCCGAGTTCGATCAATTCGCCCGTCTTGGAGATACCCTCACCATAGATAATGTCGAAATTCACCTGCTTGAACGGCGGCGCGACCTTGTTCTTCACCACCTTCACGCGGGTCTCGGAGCCCACAACTTCGTCGCGTTCCTTGATCTGGCCAGTGCGGCGGATGTCCAAACGAACCGAAGCATAGAATTTCAGCGCGTTGCCGCCCGTTGTCGTCTCAGGATTGCCGTACATCACGCCGATCTTCATGCGGATCTGGTTGATGAAAATCACAAGCGTATTCGACTTCGAGATCGACGCGGTGAGCTTGCGCAGAGCTTGGCTCATCAGGCGCGCTTGCAGGCCCGGTAGGCTGTCGCCCATCTCGCCTTCGATTTCCGCGCGCGGCGTCAAAGCCGCGACCGAGTCAATCACCAGCACGTCGACCGCGCCCGAGCGCACGAGCGTATCGGTGATTTCCAAAGCTTGTTCGCCGGTGTCGGGCTGCGACACCAGGAGATCGTCGAGATCGACGCCAAGCTTACGCGCGTAGATCGGATCGAGCGCGTGTTCGGCGTCGACGAAGGCGCACACGCCGCCGCTCTTTTGCGCTTCGGCGATCACGTGCAGCGCAAGCGTCGTCTTGCCCGAGCTCTCCGGCCCGTAGATTTCAATGATGCGGCCTTTCGGCAGGCCGCCAATGCCAAGTGCGATATCGAGGCTCAACGAGCCGGTGGAGACCGCTTCGATCTCGACAACCGGCTTCTCGCCCAAGCGCATCACCGAGCCTTTGCCGAAGGCCTGGTCGATTTGTTTCAACGCCGCGGTCAGAGCCTTCTGCTTGTCCGTGTCCACTTCCGCCTCAACAAGCTTCAGCTTTGCCATGTGTGCAGCTCCACTATGTCGAGTCCGTGCCCCGGGAACAGCCCGCCGACCCGACGACTCGTATGTACCTCGTTTGTTCCGAGAACACAAGCGGAACATTGTTCCTGTTTGGTTGGCTTGTGAGTGGCCCCGTTTGGGTTAAGCATTTGGCTGGGACTTAGGGGGACGGACACAACGCATGAGCTGGTCCTCGGCGTCGACGCCGCCACAAGGCGCGCCAGCAAAAACGCTGGAAGCCGCGCTTCGCGTCAAAACCGCCGCCCTCTCCCGCCCCGCCGGCCCGATCAAGGGCGATCCGAGCGTCGTGCTGGTGACGCAGCCGAACGGCGACGTGGTGGTATATCCGCCGAGCGAGAAGCTGGTGATCCTGGGCGAGCGGCGCGCGCGGAAGCGCACCTAAGCCGCGACCAGCAATTCTTTCACGCGCGCCACGAGCTGCTCCATCGTCACGGGCTTGCTCATATAATGCACCGGATATTCCTCCAGCATCGAACTGAAGCTTTCCGGCGCGTAGCCTGAGAGGAAGAGCACTTTCGCTCGGCCGATCATTTCCGCACCGGCGGCTTGCACCATCTCGGGGCCGGTCATGATCGGCATCGAGACGTCGGTGATGATGAGATCGAACACGTCGCGATTGGCGGAGAGGATTTCGAGCGCCTCCTCGCCGTTCTCGGCTTCCTCAATCTCGTAGCCGCATTCCTTCAGATTGCGCACGATGGAGCGGCGCACGGCCACCTGATCTTCCACGAACAGGATCTTGCCGCGCCCGGCGACGTCCTTTGGCGGCGGCGCGACAAGCGCGCGCTCGCGCGCGTCGATTTCCGCCATCTCTTCAGAGGTCGGCGTGTAAGCCGGCAAGAAGATGCGGAAGGTCGTGCCGTGGCCGAGCTTGGTGGAGAAGAAAATATACCCGCCCGATTGTTTGATGATGCCGTAGGCGGTGGCGAGGCCGAGGCCCGTGCCTTTGCCGGGCTCCTTGGTGGAATGATACGGGCGGAAGATTTTCGCGGCGTGTTCCGGCTTGATGCCGGAGCCGGTGTCTTCCACTTCGATCAGAGCATACTCGCCGTCTTCGATCGGGTTGTGCCCCCAGGCGCGCGCTTGCTCTGCGGTGGCGACACTGGTGCGCACGATGAGCTTGCCGTCACGCGCGATGCCGGCGCCGTTTGGCGTCATCGCGTCGCGCGCATTGGTGGCGAGGTTGACGATCACGCGCTCGAGTTGGGTTTTGTCGACCTTCACCATCGGCAAATCGCGGCCATGGCGCAGCTCGAAATTGATCGAGGCGCCCATAATGCGGCGGATCAATTCCTGGCGCGAGCCCATGAAGTCGCCGACGTCGAACACTTCGCGCGCGAACGTTTGCTGACGCGCATAGGCGCGCAGCATTTCGGAGAGTTCCTTCGCCGTGGTGGCGTGATCGGAAATCTCCTTCAGCATCGGATAATCTGCGTCGCCCACCGGGTGGCGGCGCAGCAGGTAGGAGCAGGTCTGCATCACGACGGTGAGGAGATTGTTGAAATCGTGTGCAACGCCGGCGGCCAGTTCGCCGATCTCGCGCATCTTCTCGCTCTGCGCCAAACGCGTTTGCAGCTCGCGCTGCTCGCTGACATTGACGATGTAGGCGAGCGCCCGGCCGTCGCCGGAGCGCGCCAGGTGCATGTGCACCGAGGTTGGCGGCTTGGTGGCGAGTTGGAGCTCGATCGGCTCGTTCAGGCCTTGGCGCAAGCGCTGCGCGAGCGCGGCCGGGCCTTCGGAGGCGTCGAACAAATCCGCGAACGCCACGCCGGGCGCCGCGCGCCCGCCGGTCATTTCCATCAAGGCCGAATTGCTGTCGAGCAACGTGCAGGCGGCAGGGTCCATGCCGTCGAGCACAGCGGCGCCGAACGGCGCGTTGGCGAAAACACCATCGGCGCTGGTGTCGGCGTTGCGGGGCGCAGGCGCATCGGTTGCGTCAAGATCGTTGAAGAAGATGAGCGTTCGCGCCGCGTCGTCGGCTTCATCGCCGGCGAAAAAGGTCAACGCCGAGGCCTGGGTATCGCGCCCGTCGCGTCCGCGGAGCGTGATCTTCACATGCGAAGGGCCGAAGCCACGGCGGTCCCGACGCATCAAACGCGACGGATCCTCCTTGAGGATGTCCTTCACGCGCAATTGCGTGGGGTCGTCACCGATGCCCAAAACCGCGCGGAGTTCGCGGTTCATGTAAACGATCACGCCGTCGCCGCGCGCAGCGAAGAACCCCATCGGCGCATCTTCAAGAAAGAGCTTGCGCGCGTCATCGCCGGCTTCCGCGGCCTCCGCGGCGCCAAGTTCGCGCAAGCGCCACAACACGCGCCCGCCCGACACCTGCCCCACGCTTGCTTCGAAGCGCACATGTTTGCCTTGCACGGCGCTTGTGGCCGGCAGCACTTCGCGACGCGGCGCGCCCTGTTGCGCCGCCTTCGACAAACGGAACATCGGCGCCGACAACATCGGGTCAGCACCGAAGAGACGGCTCAACGCGGGCGGGCGATCGCTCTCACCCAACGCGCCGACCTGCTCGGCCAGAGCGAGGTAAGCTTGGTTCGCCACCAACGGCGAAAGCGCGCGGTCTGTCACCATAGCGGCTTCGTCGAGCGCTTCGACGAGCATGTATTCGCTGCTGCCCGAATTCATCGCCGCCGCCTCGAGCACGCCGCGCTCTGGAAACGCGCCATGCCGGCGCCCAGCGCCGCGCGACATCCAGAAGAACAGCACCAAGCCGGCCGCGAACAACAAGATCAGCAGAATGGCGCCTGGCTGCCCCACGGCAGGCCCTGCGGTCAGCGCCACGCCCGCAGCGCACACGCCAACCGTCACCGCAACCCAGAAGAGGATTTGCAGCGTATCGAGCCGATTGCCTCCGCGGCCCGGTGGGTGTTCTACGGAATCTGTCATTGCGCGCCTTGAAGCCAAACTTGGTTTGATCCCGATTCGGGGCGCCAATCACGCCGCGCGCCTGCGCCTGACGCAGTGTTTAGGGCGTTGGCGGCGGAATGATCGCACTTGTTCACAATCTGCCCCCTCACAGGATGCTCCTGCGCCGTCGTTTCGCGAGCCGCATGACAAATCCGATTACCTTCGCCACCGCCTCGTAATGTTCGCGCGGGATGGGCGCGTCGATGTCGGCTGTGGAAAACAGCGCCCGCGCCAACGGGGGATCTTCCACGATTGGAATGTCGTGCGCCTTGGCGACTTCGCGGATTTTCAACGCCACTTCGTCCACGCCTTTGGCGAGACACATGGGAGCGGCCGTCTCACCCTGCTCGTACCGGAGCGCGATGGCGTAGTGAGTCGGGTTGGTGATGATGACGCTGGCGTTGGGCACGCTTTGCATCATCCGGTGACGCGCCTTCTCCTGACGGATCGCACGCAGGCGCGCCTTCACCATCGGATCGCCTTCCTGCTGGCGCATCTCGTCTTTGATCTCACGCCGGCTCATGCGCATGCGTTTCATGTAGCTTTGGCGCGTGAAGATGTAGTCGATCAACGCGATCAGCGTCGCGGCACTCGCGAGCGCGATCAGCATCGTGACTGAGCGGTCACGGATGTAGGGCAGCAGCGCCGCCGGATCGAGCAGCGACATGTTCTCAAGCACGGCGTCGTTGGGCCAAATCGCCCACACCATGATCGCCCCGACAACACCAAGCTTGGCGATTGATTTTAGAAACGTTGCGAACGCCTGCTGGCCGAACACACGGCCAAAGCCCTTGATCGGATCGAGCTTGTCGAGCTTCGGTTCGAGGCGCTTAGCGGTGAATGTCGGTTGATCTTGCAGATAGCGCGAGGCCACGCCTGCCCCCGCAAGCGCCAGCATACTCATGGCGAGGATGAGGCCTACTTTAAGCGCGACCGCGCCCCCAATCGATTGCAATGCGCGCGCATCGGTCGAGAACTGGTCCGGCATCGATAGAAAACCGATGAAATCGCGTGACAACGCGATCGCAAGCGGCCCGGACATGAACGCCACGATCGCTGTGATCGCCACCAGCGAGAGTGCTGCGCCAACTTCCGGCGTGTAAATGATGTCGCCCTTTTCGCGCGCCTGCTCAAGTTTTCGCGCTGTCGGTTCTTCGGTTTTGTCGTCGTCTTCGGCCGCCATCGCGCTACCTCAACCACGTTGCGTAGCGCTCAAGGCTGTCGAGCCAGATGAGCATGCCGGTTGAGAGGCCAAGCGCAAACACGACGATGCCGCCAAGCACTTGCAGCGGCAGAACGACGAAAAACACCTGAATTTGGGGGATCAAACGCGAAAGCACGCCAAGCCCTAAACGGAACAGCATCCCCGCCGCGAGCACCGGCGTTGCGATCTGGAAGCCAACAAGAAAGGCGCGCGCCGTTGTATCGAGCGCGAGTTGCGCGGCGTCGCCCACGGGCGGCTGTGAGCCGACGCCGATCACTTCATAAGAGCCCGCCATGCCGTCGATGAACATGTGGTCGAGGCCGGTGGCGAAAATCAACGCGACGCCCATCAGCGACAAAAACACCGCGAAGATTTGACCTGAACCGGACGCCGTTGGATCGGTCGTCTGCGCGAACGACAAGCCCACTTCGAGGCCGACGATCTGCCCTGCCGTCGCAAGAGACGACACCAGCAAACGCGCCGCCCCGCCGAGCAACACGCCGATCAACACTTCACCCGCAACTTGAAACGCCATGCCGAGCGCGCTTGGCGCGGGCTCCGGAACTGCGCCTGAAAGGCCCGGCGCAAGCGTCGCGGCGAGCAACAGCGCGAACGCCAGTCGCACCTGCGCGGGGATCGCCGGCTCTCCCAAGCCTGGCAGCAACATCGTCATCGCGCCAACGCGCGCGAACACCAGGAACGCCGCCCAAATCTCAACGCCGTAGAGCGTGAGGTCCATGCTCAGTACGCCGCAATGCGTTCGAAGATGTTGGTGGTGAAATTGCCCAACAAGCCGCCCATGATCGGCAGGAACAATAACAGCGCCAAAAAGATCGAGAGGATCTTCGGAACGAACACCAACGTCTGTTCCTGGATCTGCGTCAGCGTCTGTAGCAACGACACCACCAGACCAACGACGAGTCCCACGAGCATCGGCCCCGCCGCGATCAACACCGTGACCCAGATGGCGTCGCGTCCAAAATCCAGAACTTCCGCGCCGTTCATGGCGGCTCCCAGGAGCATGCGTTGCGCGAACCCGGCAAATTCTGCCGTGCGCATGTCGAGGTGGACGATTTTATCGTTAACGAAGGGTTTCCGGCGCCGTATCGGGCGCCGTAAAGTGTCGGCACAACAATAGTGGGGATCATTCCGATGCAGCTTTCTCGCCGCCAGGCGCTCGTTTCCGCGTCCGCCTTCGCACTCGTTGGTTGCGCAACCGCAACGGACTCGCCTCCCGCCGAGGGCGGTGACATCAACGCATTTTTCGAAGCAGCGTTCGATGAGGGCGTCGCGCGATCGCCGGAACTGGCGACAAGCTTGGGCGACAGGCGCGGCTACGATCGTTGGAACGACGAAACCGAAACCTTCGCGGAAGCGACTTTGCGGCGCCGCGTGGCGTTGCGCGATGAAATGCGCGCGCGCTGGAACGTTGCAAACCTGAGCGCGAGCGACGCGCTATCGTACCGCCTCTTCGACCAAGGCGTAACGCGCGCCGAGCAAGGTTGGCGTTGGCGCAATCACCGCTACGTCTTCAATCATTTTGGCGGCGCGCAAGCGAACCTGCCGGCGTTCCTCATCAACCAGCACCAAGTGACGAACGTTGCTGACGCTGAAGCTTACGTCGCGCGCCTCAACGGCATCCGGGGCAAGCTCGATCAGCAGATCGCCAACGCGGAGCACTCTGCGTCGCTTGGTATTCAACCGCCGAAATTCTCATATGAGGGCGTACTTTCCTCCAGTCGCAACGTGATCGCTGGCGCACCATTTGCCGACGGCGCCGATAGCCCGTTGTTCGCGGACTTCAAAACCAAGGTGAACCGCCTTGAAATTGCGCAAACAGAAAAGGATCGCCTGATTGCGGCGGGCCGCACGGCGATGTTGTCGTCGGTGAAACCGGCCTATGAGAACCTGATCGCCGTGATGACGCAGCACGAAGCACGCGCCACCACCGATGACGGCGCCTGGAAGCTGCCCGACGGTGATGAATTCTACGCCGACCGCCTGCGCAACTTCACCACGACTGAGCGCAGCGCCGATGAGATTCACAATATCGGTCTGGAGAACGTCGCGCGTCTGCACGGTGAGATGCGCACGATCATGCGGCAGGTGAACTTCCGCGGCGATCTCAACGCGTTCTTCGAATTTATGGAAACCGATCCGCGGTTTTATGTAGCCGACACCGCAGCGGGCCGCGCCGATTACGTGCGCCAAGCCACTGCCGTCATCGACGCGATGCGCGATCGCTTGCCGCAATATTTTGGCCGTCTGCCCCGCGCGCCGATGGAAGTGCGTCCGGTTGAGCCGTTCCGTGAGCGCTCCGCCGGCCTGGCGTTCTACAGCGGCCCAGCCGCCGACGGCTCGCGCCCCGGCGTCTATTACGTGAACACCTTCGATGTGAAAGCGATCCCGACCTATCAGATCGAAGCGCTCGCTTATCACGAGGGCATCCCTGGCCATCACATGCAGATTGCCATCGCTCAGGAACTGGAGAGCGTGCCGCGGTTCCGGCGCTTCGGTGGCTACACGGCATATTCCGAAGGCTGGGGGCTGTATACCGAGCGGCTCGGCAAGGAGATGGGCGCCTACCAGGATCCCTATTCGGACTTCGGCCGTCTCACCATGGAGCTGCGCCGCGCCATCCGCCTCGTGGTCGACACGGGCGTTCACTCCAAGCGTTGGACCCGCCGCCAGGCCGTGGACTACATCCTGGCCAACCAGCCTGGCGACGAAGCCTCAGCCATGCGCGACATGGGCCGGTACATTGTCATGCCGGGCCAGGCCACCGCGTACATGATCGGCCAGATGGAGATACTGCGCCTACGGGAGGAAGCGCGCACATCCATGGGCGCCCGCTATTCCATCAGCGGCTTCCACGACGCAGTCCTCGCCAATGGCGCGGTGCCGCTCGACATTCTGGGCGAGCTTGTTCGCGAGTGGAGTAGCGCGGCGCCGTCATAACGTGGCGTGCCCGCAACACTGTGGCCCAAACCGTGCTCCTGCTGCCGCGTTAAGTATCCAAACGCCGATTCTGGCTCATCCTTGGTTCAGGGCGATGGAAACGAAATAGCGGCCTCAAGCGTAAGTACGCGAGGCGGCCAGAGGGCGAGCGATGTTGCGGGCACTTTCTAACTGGTTCGGGCGGATGTTTGGCTCGAAGGACGATGACTTCAAAGCCGCTCTGATGGCCGATTTGGGCTTGAAGCGGTAAGTTCGCGAAGGCTGTTGAACGCGAGAACCGCACAGACGGCTATGAAAAGCCATGGCCGAATATCGGCCCACATGTCGGCAATCGGCATCAGCCAGATCATCAGCCCGATCCAAGAGAGAGCGCCGACGAGCGCCCAGAATGCCAGCACCTGGTCTCCCTGCCGGCTCCCGCGCATCCAATTCAACGCCGCGATCAGCCAGGCGGCGATCGACCCTGAGAACGACCAAAGCGTGATCTGCTGATCGAGCGGGCTGGACATCAACGTGCCGACAATGCCGTGCCCAGCCGAGAACAGGGCCAGCAGCGCAACACAGACTCGATCGAAAATCCTAAGCATAAGTAAGCTTATGCTTACCGAACGACGCGTACAAGCCTACCCGCCGGGCGGCACACCGGAATTAAAGCTTTCCACCAAGCTCCCGGCGACCAGCCGCCAACCGTCGACCAACACGAAGAAAATGAGCTTGAACGGCAAACTGATGGTGATCGGCGGCATCATCATCATCCCCATCGCCATCAACAGCGAAGACACCACCAGATCGATGATCAGGAACGGGATGAACAGCATGAAGCCGATCTCAAAGGCCCGCCGGAGCTCCGAAATCATGAACGCCGGCGCGATCACCCGGAGCGGCGTCTCGGCGGCGCTGGCGGGCGGGGTTTCGAGGTTGGCCATGTTGATGAAGAGCTCGAGGTCGGCCTCGCGGGTGTGAGCCGCCATGAACACCTTGAGCGGCTCCAGAATGCGCGGGAACGCCTCGTCGAGTTCCATCTCCTCGCGCATCACCGGCCCGATGCCCCTGTCGTAGGCCTGATCCCAAACCGGCTGCATCACGAATGCGGTCAGGAACAGCGACAGCGACACGATGACGATGTTCGGCGGCGCCTGTTGGAGGCCGATAGCGGTGCGCAACAGCGACAGAACCACAACGATCCGCACGAAGCTCGTCGTCATGATCAGGATCGACGGCGCCAACGACAGCACCGTTATCAGCGCGGTCAACTGCAGCACCCGCGCGGTGAGCCCCTCGCCCGTGCCGAGATTGATTCCGAGCGTCGGGTCGGCTGCCTGGGCGAACGCGTCGCCGGGCAGCGCAAACAACGTCAGCAGCAGAACGGGCGTCAGCACCAGCCAACGATGAGGCTTCAGACGGTTCACGGCTGCGCCTCCGCCGAAACGATCTCTTTCGCTTCCACGTCAGACACCACCAGGTCGCGCGAGGGGGACAGGAGCAGCAGATGCTCACGCCCATCGAGACGCACCAACACCAAACGCCGGCGCGGATCGAGCATCAGGCTTTCCGTCACTTTGAGGCGGCGCTCGCCTTTGCCCACGGCGGCGTCGAGCATGCCGAAACGGCGCGCGGCATACGCCGCCAGACCGATCAAAGCGAGGGTCGCGATGAGCGCAAACAACGCGCGCGCCCAATCCAGGAAATCCACCGAAGCTCTCCGTTCTGAGGCTTGGCTCCGGGACTGGGCAGGTTTGGTAAACGAGAGGTTAATTGAACCGAATTATGGTTAAGCGCGGATTAACTCGCGCCTGATCGACTCTGCCTAAGGATTTGAGTCGTGAACCTCGCGGATACCTCCTTCTTCGGCATGTTGCGCTCCCGGCTGGATCAGCTGAGCCAGCGCCAACGGCTGATCTCTGAGAACATCGCCAATGCGTCCACGCCTGGTTATGTGCCGCGCGATCTCGACACAACGGCGTTCGACCGCGCACTGGCGCAGCAAGCCAACGCGGGCGGCGGCTTGCGGATGGCGCGCACCAATCCTGGTCACATGGCGCAAGGCGGAGGCGGCGCGGCCGCGCAACCGCGTGTCGTCACCAACGAGGACAGCGAAACCACGATCGATGGCAACGCCGTGGTTCTCGAAGATCAAATGGCGCGCGCGGCGGAAACACGCATGGCGTTCGAGACTGGCGTCGCGCTCTACCAAAAAGGCCTGCAGCTCGTGCGCCTCGCCGCGAAGCCGCCAGGAAGATGATCTGAATGAGCGATATCCAAGCCGCCATTTCCGCCGCCGCCTCCGGCATGCGCGCGCAAACGACACGGATGCGCTTGGCGGCGGAGAACGTCGCCAACGCCAACTCCGTCGGCAGCAGCCCGACCGACGAACCATTTCGCCGGCGCATTCCGCTCCTGGAGACAACTACCCTCGCCACCGGCGCGCAGGGCGTGAAGGTGTCCGGCTCCGCGCTCGATCAATCGGCGTTTCGCCAAGAGTTCAACCCTACTCACCCCGCCGCGGACGCGGACGGGTACGTGCGCCTGCCCAACGTCGACACGTTGGTTGAGATGATGGATTTGCGCGATGCGACGCGCGCCTACGAAGCCAATTTGAACATGATCGACGCCGCCCGCGCGATGACGAACCGGGCGCTCGATCTACTGCGGAGATAATGCATTATGGCCGTTGATCCCCTTTCAGCGCTGCGCGCCTATCAGCAGACGGCGCGCGCCGCCCAAACGCCCGGTACAAGCGGCGCGGACAGTGTCGATTTTGGCGGGCTCGTTCAGCAGGCCATCCGCGAAGCCGGGCAAACCGCGCAGGTGGCTGAAACGCAAGCGATGCAAGTGGCAGCGGGCCAAGGCGACATCGTCAGCGTGGTCACCGCCATTGCGGCGGCGGAGACGCAGTTGGAAACCGTGATCGCCGTCCGGGACCAAGTGATCCAGGCGTACCAGGAAATCCTACGGATGCCGATTTAACGGAACCGCCCTGTAACATTTGACGTTGCTCCGACACCCATAGTTCGGAGTTTCGGCCATGCTCAGCTGGTCTATTGGATTTTTCGTGGCCGCAATTGTTGCGGCGATTTTTGGTTTCGGCGGCATCGCCAGCGCTTTTGCGGGCATTGCTCAATTGCTGTTCTGGCTGTTCGTCGGCCTGCTCGTTGTTTCGTTGCTGCTTGGCGTCTTCCGCGGCACAGCGCACACTGTTGACGGGCATGGACCCGCCACCCACCCCGGCTCCGGCATAGCCTTCCTCGCCGTAGCAGCAGTGCTCGGCGCAGCTGTCTATGCGTGGATGGATAACGACATGTCGGCGGAAAAAGCTGGCCGGTCGATTGATCGCACAGCTTCCGAGATTACCGCCGACGCCGGCGAAGCGATCGAGCAAGCTGGAGACCGCGCAGAGAACCTCATCCAGGAAACGTCCTCGGAAATTCGAACCGACACCGCGAATGGTTTGGATGAAGCAAGCGACAACGTCGAGGCCGCCAACAACCCGTAATGTGTCACATCAGTGAGCGCAGGAGCTGGGCCACCGAAAGGCGGCCCAGCTTTTCGTTACGCCGGCTTGCGGAAGCGCATGGCGAATTGATCGGTGCGGCCTCGAATGTCGCCCTCGAACACACGCAGTTGATGCACATCGGCGGGATTGCGCAGCACTTGGCTTTCGCCGTCGAATACAAAGCCCGCGGCTTCGACCTCACGACGCACTTGCGCTGCGTCGATGCGATGCAGCGACGTCTGTGGGTTGGGATCGATCACCGAACCCGGCGCGGCGGCGTGGTCGATGATAACGTAGACCCCGCCCGGCTTCAGCGCATTGAACACGGCGCGGTTGATCGCGTTCGCGTCGACGCCGAGCTGCGGGTAGAACCAATCGTGATAAATCTGCGAAACGAACACAGCGTCTAGCGGCTCGGGCGCCGCCCAGTTCTGATAGCCATCCTGCAAAACGCTGACGTTTGGATACTCCGTCGCAACCGCCAAGATTGCCCGCGGACGATCTGGCGCCGCATTCGGCCGATCAATGCCAAACACCCGTCCGCTATCGCCGACCGCCACCGCGAATAGTCGCGTATAATAGCCACCGCCAGGGCCGATATCGGCGATGCGTTGGCCGGCCCGCACTTGGGCAAACGCCAGTATCTCGGCGGGGTGGCGCAAATCATCACGCGCGCGGTCAGCCTCTGGCCGGCGCGGGTCGGCCACGGCAGCCAACACATGGGGCGACATGGCGGTGACAGCTTCTTGCGGCGCCATCCAGACCCCGCCAATAGCGCCACCCGCGCACGCGCCTAGAACCAGCGCCCCCGCGACAACCCATGCACGCATGCCGTCCTCCCGTCCTTTGCAGGCGACCGGCTTAGCGCGGCGGCCCAACCTTGTCTGCGGTTTGTTGACGAAAGCCGCGCTAATCTGGTGGCGATGATTCCGGTCACCGACACCATTTTCCTGGACGAACGCGACATTGAGGAGCGTTTCGTGCGCGCGTCCGGCCCTGGCGGGCAGAACGTGAATAAGGTGTCGAGCGCGGTGGAACTCCGCTTCAACGTCAATGGCTTTTCGGATTTGCCCGAAGACGTGTTGATGCGCTTACGGCGGCTCGCCGGGCGGCGGCTCACACAGGACGGCGAGATTATCATCCAAGCCGTGTCGCATCGTGATCAGGCGCGCAATCGCGCCGATGCGCTGGCGCGCTTGGTGGCTCTGGTGGAGCGTGCGGCGGAACGGCCGAAGGTGCGCCGCCCCACGCGCATCCCCAAGGCGCAAAAGCTCAGGCGCCTCGAACACAAGGTGCGGCGCGGCGACATCAAGGCAGGCCGCGCGCGCCCTCGTAGCGAAGACTAGCCTAAACTGCTGGCATAGACCTGCAAACGATCTCGGTCGGCTGTCACTTCAGCAATCTGCTGGTTCAGAAAGTTCCGCGTGCTCGCGCCGAGTTGCATGTTGTTCGCCGACGCAGTGATTTCGGTAAGGAGGAAGTTCTCGCCTCGTAGCGCTTCCTGTACCGCGACTTTGGTGTCAGCGTTGCCGAGCGAGCGCGCTTCCATAAATACGCGGTGCGCCGTTCCAATCGGATCGCCGCTCTCCGCAGGCGCAGCACCCATCGCAGCAACACGCGCTTGGAACAGATTGGTCATCGCGCGGCGGCGATCGCTTAGGGCGTTCAGTTGCGCCGTGTAAGCCGGGTTTTCGGAATCCTGCGCCGCTGCCGCATAGAGCGAACTGGAATCGATCAGATGCCGCGTGATGCCCTGCAAAGCGTTTACGTCGGCGTTTTGCATGTTCGTGCGCTCGGCCGATGGAATGACCGATTGTGCCGCCATGTCAGGGGCGGGATTTGTGCTACAGGCGCTCAGCGCGACGACGCTGAGGGCGCAAGCCAGATACTTCATGGAAACATTCCTTTTTGGGGGAGTTAGGGCTGAACTCCCCCAAGGAAGGCAATGTTCCGTGAACTGACCAAATTAGGCCGGCTTGCGGAAGCGCATCATGAATTGATCGGTCTGGCCGCGAATGGCCGGATCGAACACGCTGTTGGTGCGGGTGTCTGCAGGATTGCGCAAGGCGTCGCTCTCACCATCGAACACGAAGCCAGCCGCTTCCACTTCAGTACGGACCGCGGCTTGATCGATGCGGTGGATGACAGCGTCGCCACCCGTTGCGATCGGCGTGCCGGCCACGGCGCTGTGGTCGATGATCACGTAAAGCCCGCCCGGCTTCAGCGCGGCGAACGCGCTCGCGTTCATCGCAGCACGGTCGCCAAGCCCATACTCGGTGATCGCCATGTCATGATAGTTCTGCGCCGTGAATACGACGTCGAGCGGCTCCGGGAACGACAGCGCGTCGTAGGGGGAACGCGCCATCGTCGCGTTCGTGTATTGCGCCGCGACAGCGATGACTGGCGTTTCGAACTCACCGGCGACGCCGTCAGCGCGGATTTGAGGATACACGTGGCCTTCGTCGCCAACGGCTACGGCGAACAAGCGGGTGAAATAGCCGCCGCCCGGAAAAATCTCGCCGACGCGCGCACCGGGGGTGACGTTAGCGAACGCGAGGGTTTCGGCGGGGTGCCGGTTGGCGTCGCGGGCGACGTCCTCCGCCGGGCGGCGCGAATCCGCAATGGCCGCGACGATATTCGGCGCGTCAGCGGTCAGCGCGGCGGGCGCCGGCGGTTCAGGCTGTGTGGTGGGGCCGCAAGCGGCGACGGCCAGTGCGGCGGCAAACAAAATGCGTTTCATCGGGTGTCCTCCCGCGCGCGGTTTAGCGCCAGCGCGGATAAGCGTCGCTCGCGGCGCGACGAACGACACTCACAAACCCGTCATTCAGGCCATAGCGGCCCGAGTGCGGCGCGTTTAGCGTGGCGCAATATTCACTTGGAGCCGCAATGCCGTCCTTTCTGACCTCGCCTCAAGTCGCGCCCATCCTGATGCTTGCGGCGTCCAACATCTTCATGACGGCGGCCTGGTACGGGCACCTCAAATTTCGATCGACGCCGCTTCTGATTGCCATTGTCGCGTCCTGGGGCATCGCCTTCGTGGAATATTGCCTCGCCGTGCCCGCCAACCGGATTGGCCGCGCGGTGTATTCCACCGCCGAACTCAAGACGATGCAGGAGGTAATCACGCTTGTCGTGTTCGTCGCCTTCTCGTGGCTGTTCCTGAAAGAGCCGCTAGGCTGGAACCACGCTCTGGGCTTCACGCTCATCGGCGCGGGCGCAGCGGCGATCTTTCTGCTGAAGTGATTAGCCCGGCGGTTTGAAGCTCCACAAAAACCAAGGCGCCGCGATCGCCAGCGCCATGCCGGCCTCCGCGCATGCCGAGAGCATGTTCCACCGCGTGCGCGTCGCGTCGCGCCACATGGAAAGCGCGCGCCCACCGCACGCCCCCGCCCAAGCGGCCGCGAGCACAGCAGCGGCGCCTGCAGCGTAGAGGCCGAAGATGAACTCGCCGCCAAGTATCCATTTCAGCGTGATCAGGAGGGCAGCCGCGTGCGACGCCGCGAAAACGCCGCCATAGGTTGCGCGGAACTCCGCGAAGCCGCCGCCCCGCTCGTCTGGCTTCAAGCGCACGAAACGCGCCGCCCAGCGCGGATCGACCAAAGCGCGCGCGCCCAAACAAACGCCAGCCAGCAGAGCGATCGCGTTGAGAGACCAAGCAAGCAGCGCGAGATCAAATCCCGCGCGCCACATCAACGCATGCCCGGCAGACTCACGCCGTCATCCTTGCCCCGCCGACCAGTCCACCCATGTTTGGCCAGTTCGTCGCGGGCGATCGAGCGGCAATGCACTTCGTCCGGCCCGTCCGCCAGACGCAGCGTGCGAATGCCGGCATAGGATTTGGCGAGACCGAAATCTTGGCAGACGCCGGCGCCGCCGTGCGCTTGGATCGCGTCATCGATGATCTTCAACGCCATGCGCGGTGCGGCCACCTTGATCATGGCGATTTCGTTCTTGGCCACCTTGTTGCCGGCGACATCCATCATGTAAGCGGCCTTGAGGCAAAGCAGCCGCGTCATCTCGATGTCGATGCGGGCTTCGGCGATGCGCTGCTCCCACACCGAATGCTCGGCGATCGCCTTGCCGAAGGCGACGCGCGTGGTGATGCGCTTGCACAAAGCTTCGAGCGCCGCCTCCGCCGCGCCGATCGTGCGCATGCAATGGTGGATACGGCCTGGGCCCAATCGGCCCTGCGCAATTTCAAAGCCACGGCCTTCGCCGAGCAAGATGTTCTCCGCCGGCACGCGCACGTCTTTGAGTTCGATTTCCATATGGCCGTGCGGGGCGTCGTCGTAGCCAAACACAGTCAACGGCCGCAGAATGTTCACGCCTTTGGCGTCCAGCGGCAGCAGGATTTGGCTTTGCTGGCTGTGCTTCGGGTTGCCCGGATTGGTCTTGCCCATCAGGATCGCGATCTTGCAGCGCGGGTCGCCGGCGCCGGACGACCACCATTTGCGGCCGTTGATCACGTACTCGTCGCCGTCGCGCTTGATCTCGCACTGGATGTTCGTCGCGTCCGACGAGGCGACGGCCGGCTCTGTCATCAGGAATGCAGAGCGGATCTCGCCGTTCATCAGCGGCGTCAGCCATTTGTCCTTCTGGGCGCGCGTGGCGTAGCGCTCGAACACTTCCATGTTCCCAGTGTCAGGCGCTGAGCAATTGAACACTTCCGACGCGAACTGAACGCGCCCCATCAATTCCGCCAGCGGCGCGTATTCCAGATTGGTCAGCCCCGGCCCTTCGAACGTGAAAGTGTCGTCGATCTTGGCATGCCCGCTCGATGGCGGGATGAACATGTTCCACAGGCCCTCAGCCTTGGCCTTCGCCTTCAGGTCTTCCAACACCGGCAGCACCTTCCAGCGTCCGCCTTCCTTCTGCTGGGCCTCGTATGTCGGCACGGCGGGATAGATGTGCGCGTCCATGAAGCGGCTCACACGGTCGATCCAGGATTTGGTTTTGTCGGAATGTTCGAAATACATGTTGATCCTCCCGGGGCTCGCCGCGCCTTTGCGGCCACGCTAAAGCTCCGGCTCACAAGGGGCAACGCAGGTTGTGACGCTTGCCGCTACGAAACGGGATCTTTGATGAAGCTCGAATACCGGACGCTCGCGAACAAGTGGGTGAGCCTTGAGCCCCTGGAGGAGCGCCATAAACCCGACCTCGACCAAGCGATCGGCGATCCACTCGACACGCTGAAGTTCAGCCCCAACCCGCAGCTCTACCATGACGGCCTCGGCGCCATGATCGATTGGCAGCGCGAACAGGGCGAGGCCGGCCGCTGGCAACCCTACGCCGTCGTCGCGAACGGCCGGGCCGTGGGGCAAACCAGCTTCATCAATCCTCGCGAATATGATCGCGGCGTCGAAATTGGCGGTACCTGGTACGCGGCGTCCTTCCGCGGCACGCCAATCAACCCTTCCTGCAAACTCTTGCTGATGACGCACGCTTTCGATGGCGGCGCTGAGCGTGTCGAGCTGAAAACCGATTCCGAGAATTCGCACTCGCGCGCCGCCATCCTCAAACTCGGCGCGCAATTCGAAGGCATTCACCGCCACCACATGCGCCGCCCCTGGGGCGGCTGGCGAGACACCGCCTGGTATTCCGTGCTGCGTGAAGAATGGCCGGCGGTTCGCGCAAAGCTTGAAGCGCGGCTCGCGGCGTTCGATTGATGGCGCTCAACATAGCGCTCCTCGCCGTCGTGTTGATCACGGCGACGGTGTCGGGCGTGTTCGGCATGGCCGGCGGGCTCATGCTGATGGGCGCGCTGACGCTGGCGATGCCAGTGTCGGCGGCGATGGTGACGCACGGAGCTGTCCAGTTCGTGTCGAACGGCTGGCGCGCCGTGCTCCACCGCAAACACATCGCCTGGCGAATCATCGGCTTCTACGCCATCGGCTCGGGAATAGCGGCGCTGGCGCTTGGCTTCCTCACCTATAGCCCCACCAAGGCTTGGGTGTATCTGATGTTGGGCCTTGTGCCGGCGCTGGCTTGGCTTCCGAAGCAAGCTTTCCATCTCGACGCGGCGAAATCCGCGCACGCCATCGCTTGTGGCATCAGCGTCAGCGGCCTAAATGTTATCGCCGGCGTGTCCGGTCCGTTGCTCGACGTCTTCTTCGTGCGCACCGCGCTCACGCGCCACCAGATCGTCGCCACCAAAGCCGCGACGCAGGCGTTCAGCCACACCATCAAGATAGCGTTCTACGGCGCACCTCTACTCGCAGCCGAAACGACAGGCTTGCCGCCCTGGTGGTTTTTCGCGATCGCAACGCCGCTCGCGATGCTGGGCGCCGTTGTTGGCGGGCGCATCTTGGATAAATTCAGTGACGCGGGCTTTCAGCGTTGGACGCGGTGGATTGTGACCGCCTTAGGCCTCATCTATCTGATTCAAGCCGCGCAATTGTTCGCAGCCGGCGCAGTCGTTGCGCCGACGTAACGCCAACATCGCCGTCAGGTTGATACTCCGTTAACCGGCCAGTCCGTGAGATGGTGCGGAACGGATTCGGGACGGCAAATAATGCCTATCATTACGCACGCCTTGCTCTACGCCGGCTACGCGCTCGTCTCGCTGACGATCGGGGCCGCGCTCAATCAATTCGGCGAAGACATCGGCTCGGCCTTCCTTGGCGGCATCGCGTTGTTCTCAGCCTGCGCCGTGACGCATGCCGGCATTTCCGCGAGCTTCGCGGCGGGCAAGGCCGGCGGCGCCGAGCGCCGCATCAAAGCGGACATGGAGAAGCTACGCATCGCCCACCGTGAGGTATTGGCCGACATCGACGCCGTGCAGGCCCGCATCGACAACGTCGAAGCCAACGCCGCATTCAGTGCGCCGGTGCGCGCGCCCGAACTGCCGGCGCCAGCGCCCGCGCAAAGCACCGAACTTTCCTTGATCAACCAGATCGTCGAAAAGCTGGGCGCTGCCGTAGATGCGCGCATCCAGCATATTTCCGGCGCCGGCAACGTCGCGCCGCTCAATCCGGCTGGCGCGCGCGGCCCGATGGATCTCGTACGCGACGCCATCCTGGAGAATCGCGTCGAGCTGCACCTGCAGCCGATCGTGCAATTGCCTCAGCGCAAGACCGCTTATTACGAGGGCTTCACGCGCCTCAAGGATGCAAGCGGCCGCCTGATCCTTCCGCAAGAATTCATTCCCGCTGCCGAGCAAGCGGGCCTGATGTCCACCATCGACAACGTATTGACGTTCCGCTGCGTACAGATCGTGCGCAAGCTGATGAAGCAGGATCGCCGCGTCGGCATCTTCTGCAACATCAGCCCCACGGCATTGTCGGACGAACAATTCTTTCCGCAATTCCTCGACTTCATGCGCGAGAACCGCGACCTCGCGGGCAGCGTGATCTTCGAGATCCCACAGGCTTCCTACGAAACGCGCACGTCGATTGAAGCCCGCGCAATGTCGAAGCTCGTTGACCTCGGCTTCCGTTTCTCGATCGACAAGGTCACCTCAACCGAGATTGACCTCGCCGACCTCGAACGCTCCGGCGTGCGGTACGTGAAGATCGGCGCGCGCTTGATGACAGAGCAGATCAACCGTCAGGGCCTGCGCCCCAAGAGCGCGATCACACGGGAAATCTCCGCCACGGACGTGGCCGCGGTGTTCGCGCGCTACGGCGTGGATATTATCGCCGAACGCATCGAGAGCGAAGATCTCGTGCTGGAGGCGCTGGATCTCGATATTCCTTATGGCCAGGGCCACCTCTTCGGCTTGCCGCGGGCCATCAAGGAAAGCCTGATGGAAGAGACCGCGCCACCGCGCGACTTCCTGATGCGTAACAATGGCCGGGTAGCCTAGGCGCACCCACGCGCTACACTGCGCGCATGAAATGGGAAGAGTTCGTAGCACTGGCGCTTGAGCTGCCGGAGGTAGAGGAAAGCGCCTCTTACGGCCGCCCGGCGATCAAGGTGCGCGGCAAGCTCATGGCCGGCCACAACACCAAGGAAAAGGCGTTCGTGCTTCGGCTCGCATCGGTGGAAGAGCAAGCATTTCTCTGCGAAATGGCGCCGACGATCTACTACATCACCGCCCATTACAGGAATTATCCCGCCGTGTTGGCCAGGCCAGGCAAGCTCACAAAAAAGGAAGCGCGCGGGCGGCTTGAGAAGGCATGGCGTATCCAAGCGCCGAAATCGCTGGTGAAGGCCTTCGACGCTTGATCTTGGCCGCGTGCCGTGCTGCGAAGCGCGTGTGACACGGATTATCGCAATTTCCGGAGGCTCCGGCGCGGGCAAGACCACCATCGCGCGCGCCCTGGCGCGGGCTTTGGGCGGCGCTGTGGTCATCGCCGAAGACGACTACTATCGCTGCTCCACCAGCATCGACGGCTTTGACGCCACCACCCACAATTTTGACGCGCCCGCCGCCAAGGACGCCGCTTTGATGCGCGCGCACTTGGCGCTGGCGCGCGACGGCCAAGGCTTCGACAAACCGCTCTACGATATGGTCACCCACACGCGCCGCAACGAAACCGAGCGCGTGGAGCCAGGCGATACGCTCATCCTCGAAGGCATCCTCGCTCTCGCCTTCCCTGAATTGCGTCCATTGTTCGATCTGGCGGTGTACGTCGAGGCTGAAGAAGGCGTCCGTCTTGGTCGACGCATGATCCGCGACGTTGAATCGCGCGGGCGGACATTGCGCTCCGTGTTCCATCAATTCTACGACACGGTGCAGCCCATGCACGCGGCATACGTCGCACCGCAGCGCGACGTCGCAGACCTCGTGCTCCACTGCCCCGCCTTTGCAGGGCCTGAGCATGCGGAAGAAAACGCCGCGCGCATCGTCGCGCACCTAAAGGACCTTGCGTGACCCAAATTCTCGATCGCCTTGAATCGCTCGACAGCCAGTACGACGCCGTGTTCTGCGACGTGTGGGGCGTGATCCACAACGGGCGTCGAATTTTCCCCGACGCCGCGCTCGCATTGAAGCGTTGGCGCGAGGCCGGCAAGCATGTCGTCCTGCTCACCAACATCCCCAAACCGCGCGGGCCCATCCCCGCGCAACTGGATCGGCTCGGTTATCCGCGCGCCGGCTGGGACGTGATCGTGACGTCGGGTGACGCGATCCGCTCCGAACTGGCCGCGCGCGCGCCGGGCCCCATGTACAAGATCGGCCCGCCTGAGGATTCCGCGCTCTGGGAGGGGCTCAGCCTGCAATTCGCGCCGCTTGAGCAAGCGCGGTTCATTGGCATTTCCGGCCTCAACGATTGGCACGAACAGCTCGAGGTGTACGACGGCGTGCTCGCCGCGGCGAAGGCGCGCGATCTCGAAATGCTGAGCGCCAACCCGGATATCGTTGTTCGCGTGGGCGAGGATCTTGTCTGGTGCGCGGGTGCGGTGGCGCAGCGTTACGCAGCACTCGGCGGGCGTGTCGTCATGGCCGGCAAGCCGCATCCTCCGATCTACGCGCTCGCGCAGAAAGAACTTGAGACACTGGCCGGGCGCACGATCGACAAGTCACGCATCTTGGCCATCGGCGATGGCGCGACGACTGACGTGAAAGGCGCGAACGATCAAGGCTTAGACGTGCTCTTTATCGCCAACGGGGTCCATGGCGAGGCACTGACCAGCAACGGCGTGCTTGACAGTGCGAAGGTTGACGCAGCTTTGGCGGCCGAAGGCGTACGCGCGAATTACGTGATGCGTGACCTCGCCTAAAGTTCAACGTCCAACGCGCGAAACCGCGCATCCGCCTGTGAATTGAAACGCTGCGCAAGATCGACGTCGTCGTTGCCCTCGCGGCGATGGCCGCTGCGAATACGCGCGACGCCGCGCCCGTACAACGCCTCGGCGTTGCCGGGCTCCAGCGCGACCGCCGCCTCGTAAGCGGCGAGCGCCGCCGTCCAATCTTCTTGCTTTAGCGCCGACATTCCAAGGCACAGGCGCGCTGTCAGCGAACCTGCATCGGTGCGCACGGCCTCTTCCGCATCATTGCGAGCATCGCCCGCGCCCTGCGCTTGCAACAAGCGGTTCCAGCACCGGCCGGCCCGCGCTACGGCATTCCCGCTTTCCAAGCTGATCGCGCGGTCAAAATCTTGACGCGCGGGGCCGTATTCCTCGTAGCCCTGTTTGGTTGCGCCGCGCTGCGCGTAGGCCGCCGCCAGGCGCCCATCGGCGGCGATCGCCGCATCGTAATCTTCCACCGCCCCGGAAATATCGCCCCACCGCGCGCGCAGATTGCCGCGCACAAGATGTGCTTGGCCCAGAATCTCGCCGCGCTCGATCACCGCCTCGACCAACGGCTTGGCGGCGTCGAGCTGGCCGCTATCGATCAGGATCGCCGCCTTGCCGAGTTGGGCAGTGCTTTGCTCCGGCGCTATCGCCAATGCGGCGTTGAAGTCCGCGAGCGCCTGCGTCGGTTGGCCCGCAGAACGTCGAATGTCGCCGCGGTTCGCCAGCGCCTCAGCGCGCATGGCGTCTTCCAAACCGGCCGTATCAAGCAATTGCGAGCACGCAGCTTCGCGCGCGGCCGCCTCGCTGCGCTGATCGGCGCACTCAGCGGCAAGCCGCGCGCTGGGGTCTTGCGGCCGTGGCGGTTCACACGCCGCCAGCGCCAGCGTAAGTCCTGCCCCCAAAAGCCACAAACGCCGCATCTCGCCCTCCTCAACGTCAGCCTGGACCGGCCAGGGCCAGACTGCATAGATAGCCTAGCTAACAGGGAGCATCGCGATGGCCAATCTCTTCGACCTTACCGGCAAAACCGCCATCATCACCGGCTCATCACGCGGTATCGGCAAGGCCATTGCGCACCGACTGGCGGATCACGGCGCAAACGTTGTGATCTCCTCGCGCAAGCAGGATCAGTGCGAAGAAGCCGCTTCCGAGATCAACGCAGCCGTCGGCCGCACGGCGGCGATCGCTGTCGCCGCGAACATCGCGGCCAAGGATGCGCTCCAAAATCTGGTCGATCGCACGATGGACGCCTTTGGTCACATCGACATCTGCATCTGCAATGCCGCCTCGAATCCATATTTCGGCCCGCTCGGCGGCATCAGCGACGAGCAATTCACCAAGATCCTGCAAAACAACATCATCTCCAACCATTGGCTGATCCAGATGTGTGCGCCGCAAATGCGCGCGCGTAAGGACGGCGCGGTGATCATCATTTCATCCGTGGGCGGCCTGCGTGGCTCCCCCTTCATCGGCGCATACGACATCTCCAAGGCCGCCGACATGCAGCTCGCGCGCAACCTCGCCAGCGAGTTCGGGCCGGACAATGTTCGCGTGAACGCCATTGCACCCGGACTCGTGAGAACGGATTTCGCCAAGGCGCTGTGGGATAACCCGCAGATCCTCCAGCGTTACCTTGAGCGCGCGCCGCTGCGCCGCATCGGCGAGCCCGACGACATCGCCGGCATGGCGGTGCTGCTCGCCTCACAGGCGGGGGCCTTCATCACGGGTCAGACAATTGTGATCGACGGCGGCCAAACTTCGGTCTGAGGTTTACCCTGCGGCGCGCCCCGTCTAGCTTCGCCCTCGGGTGAGGAGACGCGCATGAAGTTTGGGTATTTGGCGGTCGCGGCGGCCTTGGCGCTCGGTGGTTGTTCCATGGTTCGCGGCATGTGGCCGTGGACCGAGGAAAATCCGCCAACCACGATCGAAGCGCCGACAGTCACCGCGGATGCAGGCGCGTTCGCCGCGTTTCAGCACGCGCCGATGACGCCGGCCGCGCTTATGGCGCACGTCGAACGCCTCGCTTCAGACGAATTCGAAGGCCGCGCCCCGGGCACACGCGGCGAAGAGCTTACTGTAGACTACATCTCCCGCGCCTTCGCCGCCCTTGGGCTCCAACCCGGCAACAATGGCAGCTGGACCCAGGACGTCCCGATCGCCACAGCAACCGTGACCAACAATCCGACGCTGCGCCTCGGCGAGCATAGCTACGTGTTCGGCACGGACTTTGTCGCCTGGACCAAGCGGCTTGAGCCCACGACATCCGTGCACGACGCCGAACTCGTGTTCGTCGGCTACGGCATCGTCTCGGCCGAGAATAACTGGAACGACTACGCCGGTGTCGACGTGCGCGGCAAAGTCGCCGTTATCCTGGTCAACGATCCGGACTTCGACACTGGCGACAATCGCGGCTTCGGCGGCCGCGCCATGACCTATTACGGCCGCTGGACCTATAAACTCGAGGAAGCAGCACGCCAGGGCGCCGCTGGCGCGATCATCGTTCACGAAGACGCGGCGGCCGCTTACGGCTGGGGCACGGTGCAATCGTCCTGGTCCGGCCCTCAGGTGGATTTGCTACGCGCAGACCGTGGCGCGTCGCGCGTGGCGGTCGAAGGTTGGATCCAAAACGGCGTGGCGCAATTGCTGTTCCAGCGCGCTGGACTGAATTTCGCCGAGGAACGTCGCCGCGCTCAAAACCCTGGCTTCACGGCGGTGTCACTCAATCAAACGCTGTCGATCGACCTCGAAACCTCGATCACGGAAAGCCTCTCCCGCAACGTGATCGGCGTGTTGCCCGGTCGCGAACGGCCGCAAGAAGCGATGCTTTACACCGCTCATTGGGACCATTTGGGCCGTTGCACGCCGGTTGATGGCGACGACATCTGCAATGGCGCGCTCGACAACGCCACCGGCGTCGCGGGCCTGATCGAACTTGCACGCCGCTTCGCCAGCGAACCGCGCACCGAACGCTCGATCGCGTTCATCTCCTTTACGGCGGAGGAAAGCGGCTTGCTGGGCTCAGCCTACTACGCGTCGCACCCCATCTTCGCGCCGACCTCCACCGCCGCCGCGATCAACATGGACGGCCTCAGCACGTACGGAATGGCGCGCGACATAACTGTGATCGGGTACGGCCAAACCAATCTCGATCAAATGCTGGCGGAAGCAGCAGCCGGTCAACGGCGCGTGGTGACGCCCGATGGCACGCCCGAGCGTGGCTCCTATTACCGCTCCGACCATTTCAACCTGGCCAAAATTGGCATCCCGTCGCTGTACGTGAACACCGGCCTTGATCTCTATGTCGGAGGAACCGAACGCGGCCGGGCGGTCAGCACCGACTACATCGCTCAACGCTATCACAAGCCCGACGACGAGCTCCGCCCGGACTGGGACATGACCGGCGCCATGCGCGACCTGCAATTGCTTCACGATGTCGGTCATCGCGTGGCTGACAGCGCGATCTGGCCGGAATGGCGTCCGTCGAGTGAATTCAGGGCAATCCGCGACGCTTCAATCGCGGTGCGGCGCTATTAGAAGGCGCCGAGCACGCTGACCAGCTTCGTTTTCAACGCTTGAGCGTTGAACGGCTTAGTGATGCAAGCCGCAACATCCGCGCGTTCGACTGAACGCTGCGCGTCGGCGTCGTCGCCGGCCATCATCACGAACGGCGTTTCCTTGGTGCGCTCGTCGGCGCGCAAGCGCTGCAACAATTCAGCGCCTGTCATCGGCTCCATGCTCCAATCGGAGATCACGAGCGCATAATCTTTGCTCTTCAGTTTGGTCAGGGCGGTGCGGCCATCGGAGGCTTCGTCGATATTGGAGAAGCCCAGTTGACGCAGGAGATTGCGCAAGATGCGGATCATGGTGTTGTAGTCATCCACGATCAGAATGGGCGCCGTCATTGACACTGCCACTTGCAACTCCCGCATACCTCAAGCGCATTCCGCGGGAGCGTCGCGCCGCTGAGGCGAGGGTGCGATCGACCCAGCGGCGACGAAACACCGGCTTTACGCCTTGTTGTTGAGGAACACAGATAGCAAAGACGCACAAATATTCGGTAAAACAGGACTTAAGCATAGGTGAATGAATGCGCGTTGAGATTACCAGCGCTCATGCTTTGGCAACGAAACTCGCTTGCGCAAACGCGCGGCGCAATACTTTGTGAACCTATGCGCGTGCACCCCGCCTCCGCCCAAGTGCCAGACGACGCCCGCGGCGCGGCTTTGGCGCTTGGCAATTTCGATGGCGTGCATCGCGGACACCAAGCGGTGATCGCTTCGGCGCGTGCGGCCGCTGATGCCCTCAACACACCGCTTGGAGTCGCCGTCTTCGCGCCGCATCCGCGCCGGGTGTTCCAGCCCGATGCCGCACCTTTTCGCCTCCAAACGAACGCGCAACGCGCACGGGCGCTTGCCGCGCTCGGCGTCGATCATCTCTACGAGATCGCATTCACGCGCGAGACGGCGAGCCTGTCCGACGAAGCGTTCGCGAAAGCGATCCTCAGCCAACGCCTCGGCGCGAGGCATGTCAGCGTCGGTGCGGATTTTCGCTTCGGGCGCGGCCGCATGGGCGATGCCGACAGTTTGATGCGCTTGGGCGAACATCACGGCTTCAGCGCCGACGCTGTCGCACCGGTCAGCAACGGCGAGGAAAAATTCTCCTCCACCGCCATCCGCGCTGCGATTGCGAAGGGCGACATGGACGCCGCCGCGCGGATGCTTTCACGGCCCTGGGCGATCGAGGGCACAGTGTTGCGCGGTTTCCAACGCGGCCGCACCATCGGCGTGCCCACGGCTAACGTCGCGCTCGGCGAGTATGCGCATCCCCGGCTTGGCGTCTACGCCGTGCGTGTTGATGTCGGCGACGGCGCATTGCGCGCCGGCGTCGCCAGCGTCGGCGTCAATCCAACCGTCGGCGCCCTGCCCGCGCCCTTGCTCGAGGCTCACATTTTCGATTTCGACGGCGATCTCTACGGCCGCACAATTGAAACGCAGCTGTTCGCGTTTTTGCGTCCGGAGGCGACGTTTGCGTCCATGGACGAAATGGCCCGGCAAATTGAATCGGACGCCACCCAGGCGCGCGCACTGCTCGCCTAGGCGGCGGCCTCGATGGTTGCCGGTTTGCGGACAAACTCCACGCCGTTCAACGTCAACTCGAACTCATGGAAAATTTCCATGGCCTCGTCCGCTTCCATCATCGGCATACCGGCGTCCGGAAAGCGGAAGCGCCAGAATGAATCGACGTGGCGGATGACGCCCACCGCTTCGCCGATCGGAATGAACATTGACGGCGCTTTCAACAGGAAATCGCGAAATGCACCGGCTTGGCCGTCAGCCAGCGCTGCGAACGCCACCCCGTATTGCAGCAACAATGCATCGACGCGGTCAGTCGCGCATTTCATCAACGCCAGGATACGCTGACGCGTTTCGGCCATGTCGCGCTTTTCATCGGGCGTTGCGCGTAGAATCCGACAGCCCGAGAAACGCGGCGCGAAATTCTCAAGCGCCGGTTTGATCTCGCGCATCAGCCATTTGTAGTAGAGAAAGCCCTTCCAGGCGAACACGCCTTCGACATACTCAGCGCCGGAAAGCCGTAACGTTTGGCGTAACGGATCCAGCGATTTCGCCGTTTCGTCGGTCATCAATTTGTCGGCCAGTTTCGCCGACAAATCACCGGCGCTGCGTCCACCGGTCGCGAAAGCCAGGTCGATCAGCTGTGAAATTTCCGCGCTGACAAACGCGCGCATGCGCGCGACGTCGGCCTCGGCGATGTCGAAATAGCATCTCGCCGGCTCAACGCCGGAATGGCGAAGCCGCTCGCGCATCAAGAATGGATCGAATGACGGCAGCGTGCCCAGCAAACGCAGGAGATCGAGGTCTTGCTCAAAGCCGACGGGATCTTGGCCGCCGCCGGAGGTTTCCGCGAGCATCCGCTCGTAGCGCCGCTCCCCCACCAAAACGCTCACCCCGCCGAGGCCGAGTTCGCCAGAAGCATACGGCAGGATTACTTTGGTTGCGCAACTTACAGGGCGGTCGAACAGATCGCGCTCGTGTTGGCGCAGCGTATGCTTCAAAATCAACGCCCGGTTCAGGTGCTTGTTCTTGAACAGCGGCTTTTGCTTGTACTCGTCCGTTTCGCCATGGCGCTCAGCGATCAAAGGCAAGTTCAACACGCGCGCGGTCGAACCGCTGGCGCGGACCAGCGAAAGATCGCGACGGCCATCAGGTTTCTTCACAGCGCAGCTCTCTGGAACAGGAGCCGCCATTAAAAATCAGATTGGCTGAATTATAGTTACAATTGTTGGTTAATGGGGCGACCGGGAATTTTAACCACCGCTTCCCCTTCCAACACAACGATGTCGCCAACGCTGCACGAGCACGACAACGTCGCCCGCCTTCCCTTCTCGATAAGCTCTGTCACTTCCACGCGCGCGATCACGGTGTCGCCGATGCGCACGGGTGCAAGGAAACGAAGTGTCTGCGAGATGTAGATGGCGCCCGGCCCCGGCAGACGCGTGCCGATCACTGCGGAAATGAGGCTCGCCGTATAAAGGCCGTGCGCGATGCGGCCGCCGAATGGAGTCTTCGCCGCGAAATGCTCAGACAGGTGGATCGGATTGCGGTCACCGCTGATCTCCGCAAACCCGACTACGTCGGAGGATTTGACCTCTTTAGTGTAGGTTTCGGAAAGGCCGACGCTGAGATCTTCAAAGAACAGCGATTGGGTTTGCGGCAAGCTCATCGCCAGACCCTACCGGCGCGCCCTGAAAAAATCCTTGAGCAGCTTTGCCGCAGTTTCGCTTTCAATTCCCGACGTGACGGTCGGCTTCCAGTGACAAGTGGGCTGCTCAAAAAAGCGCCCGCCATGCTCCACCGCCCCGCCCTTCGCGTCATTTGCGCCGTAGACGAGCCGCGCGACGCGCGCGTGACTGATCGCGCCAGCACACATCGCGCACGGCTCAAGCGTTACATACATCGTCAAGTCCGGGCGCAGCCGATAATTGCCTACAGTCTCCGCCGCCCGCCGCAACGCCAGGATTTCTGCGTGCGCCGTTGGGTCTTTCATCCCAATCGGCCCATTGGCCGCGCCGGCCAAAATCTCTCCCGTCGCCTCATCCACGATAACGCACCCGACCGGGGTCTCGCCCGTTTCGGCCGCCGCTTCCGCCAAGGAAAGGGCCATGCGCATGTAGTCGTGGTCGTTCATGCGCGCTTGAGTTCGAGCAAATCGGCCGTCACCGGCATCGCATAGAGCGTCTCGAAGCTGCCTGGCATGATCGCCGCGCGATACATATCGCGCGCTTCTTCGTCCGAATGCGGCATGCCAATCGCGGAAGCGTGCCTCCAAGTCGCCTCGTCGGGCCATTGCGCATAAGCGATGTAGACGCCCTCGCCGGCTGCGTGCAGGCGGGAGCCCCACGCCCCGTGCTCCTGGGCGATCCGCGCCGTCCCGCGACGCCAACCGGCCTCGAATTGGGCTTCGAGCCCTGGTACCACCCTCCAACGATAGATCACCGCGAACATGGCCAAATCCTCCGTGCCTCATCCTAACCCGCTTTCAGACCAGGAAGGCGAGCGCATCGCCAAATTCCTGGCGCGCGCGGGCGTCTGTTCGCGGCGTGACGCGGAGCGCTTGATCGAGGACGGGCGTGTCAAGCTCAACGGGCGTGTGCTGGACACCCCCGCCGTGAAGGTGACCGCCAAGGACAAGGTGCTGGTCGATGGCCGCCCGGTCGGCGCGGCGCAAGAAACGCGCCTGTGGCGCTATCACAAGCCGTCTGGCCTGGTGACGACCCATCGCGACCCTGCAGGCCGACCGACTGTATTTGAACACCTACCCGATGCGCTTCCGCGTGTCGTTTCAGTTGGCCGCCTCGATCTCACGTCCGAAGGGCTGCTGCTGCTCACCAATGACGGTGAACTCTCGCGCCGGCTTGAACTGCCCTCCAACGGCTGGGTGCGTCGCTACCGCGCGCGCGCCTATGGACGCGTGGAACAATCAGAACTCGATCAGCTCAAGGACGGCATCACCATCGACGGCGTGCGCTACGGCGCCATCGACGCCAAGCTTGAGCGTGGCGGCGCCGCCAACGCTTGGATCAATGTCGCCATTAGCGAAGGCAAGAACCGCGAAGTGCGGCGTGTGCTTGAAGCCATCGGGCTCAAGGTCAATCGCCTCATCCGGATTTCGTATGGGCCATTCCAACTGGGCGCACTGGCGCCGGGCGAAGTCGAGGAAATCCCTCGCCGGGTGCTCAAGGATCAGCTGGGACTGAAGAAAGCCTAGTGCCCTCCGAGAAAACTCGGGATGCCCGGCACGTAGACCGGGAAGAAATTGTGCATGTCTTCCCACACCATCCGCGCGCCGGCGAAGCTGATGATCACGATGCCAACGATGGCGATCCAACGATGCTTCTCGATGACGCGCGCGATGAAGGTTGCGGCCACGCCCATCAGAACAACCGACAGGATCAGTCCGAACGCCATGATCACTTCGTTGTGGCGAGAGACCGCGGCCACCGCGAGCACGTTGTCGAGCGACATCGACACGTCGGCGAGGATGATCGTGAACAGCGCGCTGGCGAACGTCTTAGGCGCCTTGCCGCCTGAGGTAATGCCTTCGATCGCGTGTTCGACGGCCTCAGGCTCCCCCACCGTGACCGGCCGGTGCGCCTTCAGGTCAGACCACATGCGCCAGGCCACCCAGAACAGCATCAAACCGCCGATGAGCAACAAACCGGTGATGTTCAACAATTGGATCGTGACGCCCGCGAACACGATCCGCAGCACCAGGGCCATGACGATGCCCCAGAAGATCGCCCGCCGCTGCTGTTGCGCAGGCAGCGCTGCCGCCGCGAGGCCCACTGCGACGGCATTGTCACCCGCCAGCGCTAGGTCGATCAGGATGACCTGAACCAATGCAGCGCCATCCGCGAACAACATTTCCATTCGTCGAGACTCCTCGTCGCCTGTTGGGGCGGGCGAAGGCGCCGTTCTTCCAAAAGCCGTCAGCGGGGGCAAGTCCGCCGGGACGGACCGATTGTCTCGCCGCGACGGACGTGTCGCGTTGCGCTTTCCGCGCCGCCGCGTCATGGAACCGGAGATGCGCATCGTTGGAGGCCAGCACAAGGGACGCAGCTTGGTCGCGCCGCAGGGCCGCGACACGCGTCCGACGGCCGACCGGGCTCGCGAGAGCATTTTCAATGTGTTGGCGCATGCCGATTGGTCGCCGGGCCTGGACGGACGCCGCGTGCTGGACCTGTTCGCCGGCTCCGGTGCGCTGGGGTTCGAGGCTTTGTCGCGCGGCGCGGCGTTCGCGCTGTTCGTGGAGACCGACGCCGCCGCGCGCGGCGCAATACGCGACAACATCGAAGCGCTGGGCCTCTTCGGCGCAACCCGTATCCATCGCCGCGACGCGACTGATCTGGGCGCCAAACCCGCCGGCCTCAGCGATCCGTTCGACCTGATCTTCCTCGACCCGCCTTATCACAAAGGCCTGGGCGAGCGCGCGCTCGCGAAGCTCGGCGAAGGTGGCTGGATCACCAGCGACGCCATCGCCGTATTCGAATGCGCCGCGGACGAAGCGCCGGCTGCGCCAGGCTTCGAGACATTAGACGAGCGCACATACGGCGCGGCCAAGGTCCTGTTCCTGCGCGCCGCGCCTTAGGGCGTGGCCGGGGCCACGCGCTCAACCGGCGCACGCTGGAGCGTTGTCGATGGCGCACGACGAAGCACAGCGCCATCACGCTGCAATTGCGGCGAGAGTTCCACACGCGGCTGCAGACGGGTACGGAATTCTTCCTGGCAGCGGTCGAGGATCTGCTGATCCGGCGCAGCGACGTTGTGCTCCTCCTGCGCTTGTCGCAGACGCTCGCAGGCCTCACGCGTGCGTCCGCTGCGGTCGAGCGCGACAACAAGTTGCTGCGCGTTCGCCTCAAGCGCACCTTCCGCGGCCGGGGCGTTGGGTTCGGACGCCGCCACCTGCTCGCGCAAGCGATAGCTTTGCGCGAAGCGCGCGCTGGCTGAGGTCCAATCGTTGCGCTGCACGGCGATCTCGCCGAGTTGGTTCACGACTGTCGCCTGCACGGATGGGTCTGGCAGCGCCGCCGCTGCTTCCTGCAATTGCTGCTCGGCGGCCGCAGTGTCGCCCTGCGCTTCAGATTGGACAGCGTGACTCACGGTTTCCGCAGCTTGCGCGGCCTGATCGTTGTTGGTGCGACGGTAGGAACGCGAGAGCATACGCCAGGCCTGGCCGTCACGCGGGGTCAGATTGACCGACGCTTCCAACGCACGCTGGCCGAGTGGCAGATTGTTCCGTTCGCCCACCGTGCCGCACAGCAGGTAGATTTGGTCGCGCAGTGGGTCGTCGGGATTGGCCTGCGCGTACGTCCACATTGTTTGCATCGCCGCGTCGCGCGCTTGCGGGTTCGACATTTGCGCGGCGGCAAGCCGGATTTGTGCGTCCGGGTGCTGCGCCACCGCGAGGAAGGCTTGGCGATAGGCTTCCCGCGAAGCGATATCGAATTGCGCTTCCGATACGCCGGCCTCCTCAGACTCACTGCGCATGGTGGCCGCGTCAGTCGGCGCGGGCGCTGCGCCAGCGGGCGTTTCGTTGGACGCCATCTGCGTTTCGCCCAGCGCGCCGCTTTCGAGGATGCTGGCCAGCTGGATCGCTTGCTCCGGCGTGAGCTTGCCTTCTGCCAGCAAGCGCAGCAGTTCGGCGCGCAAATCCTCCTGCGTCACCTCAGCGGTTGGCGGATCGAAGAGATAACGCCCACCGACCGCAATGCCGACGACGAGGGCGACAACGGTCAGCAGCGAGACAAGGCGAATGCGCGCGCCAAGCTTGCGGCGTCGGCGCTCGATGGCCGCGCCATCAACGTCACGGCCGGATAGCTTCGCTTTCAGCACTTCTTCGAGAAGCTGGACTTGCGGTGCGTTGGCGCCGCCATTCCAATTGGTGAAATCCTCGGCTTGGTACGAGCCAAAGCCCAACGGAATATCCACTTTGTCGAACAGTACGGGCACCAGACGGCCTTCATCACGCGCGCGGCCAGCTTCGTCGCGCACAAACGTCGAGTGCACGGACGATTGCGTCCAGGTGACGATCACCGCCTTCGCGCTCTTCAGTTCGCGCTCGATGATGGCGGTATAGTCCTGGCCGGCCGACAGCGAGCGGTCCCACCAGATGTTGAACCCTCGCGCCAGCAGCGCCTCGGCCAGCGGCCGCACCCGGGCGCGGTCCTCGCTTGCGTAGGAGATAAAAATGTCCGCCATTGCGCGCGCCCCTAACGAACGGCGCGCGGCCCGCCAAGGGCTCACCACGCCTGCTTCTGCATCGTCCCCTTCTTATGGGGTCTGACGCGTGGCGGGAAGATGACAGCGGTCACGGACACGCGATTGGCGGCGGAACGGATGGGGATTTCCCGGTTTTCGACTGGCGTTGACAGACTCGCCACTACCGGCTCCCGTTCCCGCATCACCCGTCAAGGATCGCGGCCATGCCCCACAAGACACTCACCCTTCTCGCCACCGCCGCGTTGGCCGCAACCATCTCGGCTTGCGCTGTCCTAAGCGCGGATGAGCCGCCGATGGCGTGCTATTGGCTCAGCAACGTCACCAACCAGTGGGAAGCCATGCCGGGGGTGGACACGCGTGGGCAATGCGCTCGGCTCGACAGCTGCAGCGGCGGCAAAGGTGAGTCAGGCGGCGGCTGCTACAAATGGTCCAGTGGCGCCGACGGCCCGCAAATCCCTTGGTGATGCACCGCTAGCGATCGATGAACAGGCTCGCCGGGTGCTCGACCATGCCCTTCACGCGCTGGATGAAGGCGGCCGCGTCGTAGCCATCAACCACGCGGTGATCGAACGACGAGCTTAGGTTCATCATCTTGCGGACGACGATCTGGCCATTCTTCACCATCGGCCGCTCGACCAGCTTGTTGACGCCGATGATCGCGACTTCCGGGTGATTGATCACCGGCGTGGTGACGATGCCGCCCAACGCACCGAGCGAGGTGATGGTGATAGTGGAGCCCGAGAGCTCGTCCTTGCCGGCCGTGTTCGAACGCACTGCCGCGGCGAGGCGCGACACTTCGGCGGCGCAGCCCCAAATGTCGCGCGCCTCGACGTGACGCACCACCGGCACGATGAGGCCATTGTCGGTCTGCGTAGCAATGCCGATGTCGACGCCTTCGTGGCGATAGACGACGCCGTTATCATCGTCGAAGCGGGCGTTGATCTGTGGGAAATCCGGCAGGCACATCACCAGCGCCCGCATCAAGAACGGCAACACCGTCAGCTTCGGCTGGTCGGCGCGGCGCGTGGCGTTCAAATGCGCGCGGAGATCTTCAAGCTCGGTGAGATCGCACTCTTCGACGTAAGCAAAGTGCGGGATGCGGCGCTTGGCGTCCTGCATCTTCTCGGCGATCTTACGCCGCAAACCGATCACCTTCACCGGCTCGATGCCGTTGCGCTCCGCCAGCGCGGTGGAACTCATGCGCGAACCGCTGACGGGCACCAGCACGGTGTCCAAATCTTCGTGCGTGATGCGCCCATCGGCGCCGCTGCCGCGGATGGTCGAAAGGTCGATGCCCAGCTTCTGCGCGCGCGCGCGCACGGCGGGCGAGGCTTGAGCCTGGCCCATTTCGCGCACGGTGGGCTCGGTGTTTTCGCGCTTGGCGACTGCTTGTTGCTGCTTCGGCTCAGCTGCCTTTGGTGTTGAACCGCTGGGCATCGCGCCAGTCGGCACGGAGACAGGCTTTGAAGCCGCGCCTTGGATCGCGGCCTGCACACTCGCTTCCGACATCACGGATCCGGCCTGCGCCCTGATGCGCGGCTTTTCTGCTCCCCCGTTCACGGGGGAGCTGTCAGCGCGCGAAGCGGGCTGACTGAGGGGGCGGTGCGCCACAGTTTCCGCCGCTTGCGGGGCCGTGCCCCCTCCGTCGCGAGCTGCGCTCGCGCCACCTCCCCCGTTCACGGGGGAGGAAGCCGACGCGCCTTCTTCAGCGTCGACTTCAAACACAGCGATAGCCGAACCCACCGGCGCCATCTCGCCAGGCTCGCCGGTGAGCGACACGATCTTGCCGCTGACGGGCGAGGTCATCTCCACAGTCGCCTTATCCGTCATCACATCGACGAGCGGCGCATCTTCTTTGACGATGTCGCCGACGCGCACGTGCCACGCCACGATCTCGGCCTCGGCCGTGCCTTCGCCTACGTCCGGCAGCTTAAAGACATACTGGCCCATCTCAGCCCTCCATCGCGCGGCGCATCGCCTTCATGAGGCGCTGCGGTGTCGGGAAATACTCCCATTCGTGGGCGTGCGGATAGGGCGTGTCGTAGCCCGTCACGCGTTCGATCGGCGCTTCGAGGTGATAGAAGCAATGCTCCTGCACCAAAGCCGAAAGCTCAGCGCCATAGCCGGACGTGCGCGTCGCCTCGTGCACCACCACACAGCGCCCGGTTTTGGAAACCGAGGCAACGATCGCGTCGATATCGACCGGCAGCAACGTGCGCAGATCGATCACTTCAGCATCAATGCCGCTCTCCTCGGTCGCCGCCAGCGCCACGTGCACCATTGTGCCGTAGGAGAGGATCGTCAGTTCCGACCCCTCGCGCGCGATCGCGGCCTTGCCGAGCGGCACTTTGTAATAGCCTTCCGGGACTTCGCTCGCCGGGTGCTTCGACCAGGGGATCACTGGGCGATCGCGGCGACCGTCGAACGGCCCGTTATAAACGCGCTTGGGCTCGAGAAAGATCACCGGATCGTCGTCTTCGATCGCGCTGATCAGCAAGCCCTTGGCGTCATACGGCGTTGACGGGATCACCGTCTTCAAGCCGGCCACGTGCGTGAACAACGCCTCTGGGCTTTGGCTGTGAGTTTGGCCGCCAAAGATGCCGCCGCCATACGGCATGCGCACCGTCATCGGGACGGTAAAATCATTGGCGGAGCGATAGCGGATGCGCGCGGCCTCGGAGACCAATTGATCATACGCCGGATACATGTAGTCCGCGAACTGGATCTCGATCACCGGACGAAGGCCGTAGACGGCCATGCCGATCGCCGCGCCGGCGATGCCGGTTTCGTTGATCGGCGTGTCGAAGCAGCGCTTCAGCCCGTACTTCTTCTGCAACCCTTCGGTGACGCGGAATACGCCGCCGAAATAGCCAACGTCTTCTCCGAACGTGAGCACGTTCGGATCGCGCTCCATCATAACGTCGAGCGCTGAGTTGAGCGCCTGGATCATGGTCATCGCAGCCATGTGCGTCAGGCTCCCAAATCTTCGCGCTGCTGGCGCAAGTGCCAGGGCATGTCTTTGTACACATCATCAAACATCGTGATCGGGGCCACGCGGTCATCGCCACCCAGAACGCCGGATTTTTCCGCCTCACGGCCGGCGGCCCGCACGGTCTCGATGCACTCTTCCTGCGCGGCGCGGTGCTGTTCGTCGCTCCACTCGCCGATCAGGATGAGGTGATCCTTCAAGCGTTCCACCGGATCGCCGAGCGGCCAGGCCGTCGCTTCATCCGTGGGGCGATAGCGGCCCGGATCGTCCGACGTCGAATGCGAACCGGCGCGATAGGTGAAGTGCTCAATGAGCGTGGGCCCGAGGTTCGACCTCGCGCGCTCGGCCGCCCATTGCGTGACCGCATAAACGGCCAAGAAGTCGTTTCCATCCACCCGAAGCGGCGGCATGCCGTAACCGACGCCACGCGCCGCGAACGTCGTCTGCTCGCCACCGGCAATGCCTTGGAACGACGAGATCGCCCATTGATTGTTGACGACGTTGACGATCACCGGCGCCTGATAAACCGTCGCGAAGGTCATCGCCGCGTGGAAATCGCCTTCCGCGGTTGAGCCGTCGCCGATGTAGGTCGTCGCGATACGATCGTCGGCCGAATACGCCGACGCCATCGCCCAGCCTACCGCTTGCGGCAATTGCGTGCCGAGATTGCCGGAGATGGTGAAGAAGCCGTCTTTCTTAGACGAATACATCACCGGCAATTGCCGGCCCTTCATCGGGTCGCGTTTGTTCGAATAGATCTGGCACATCATGTCGACGAGCGGATAACCCCGCGCGATCAGCAGCCCCTGCTGGCGATAGCTTGGAAACACCATGTCGTCGGTGCGCAACGCGAGCGCCTGCGCCGAGGAGATCGCCTCTTCGCCCAGGCTCAGCATATAAAAGCTGGTCTTGCCCTGACGCTGGGCGCGGAACATGCGGTCGTCGAACGCCCGCGTGAGCAGCATGTTCTTCAAGCTGCGGCGCAAATCTTCCGGCGCGATGTAGGGCGCCCACGGACCGATCGCATTGCCGTCGCCATCAAGCACACGGATCAGGCCATAGGCGTAATCGCGGAGATCGATCGCGCGCGCGTCGACCTCCGGCTTCGGCGTTTCGCCCGGCTCGGGAAAGCTCCAACCGGTAAAGTCGGGCTTGTCGCCCGGACGCGTTTTCGGCGTCGGGATATGGAGGTCAAGCGAATTCCTGCGCGCCATACTTTACTCCCTGCGGCCCACGTCGCGCATGCGCGCGCTCGCTAACATGCTTAGCGTCTGGCTCAAGCGTCTCGTTTCAAACAGCACAATGTTCAAGCGCCTCGGTACAACGATCACTGGATCGGTTCCTCGAACAGCAACGCTCTCGCATAGCGCATCGGCGGCGAACCGAACGACAGAATGCCGTCATGGTAGGCCTTCAGATTAAAGCCAGCGCCGGCTCGGCGTTCCGCTTCGGCGCGCGTTTCCATGTGCTCCAGGAAACCGACGAAATACGTTGAGAGCTGCGTGGAGGACAGCTGCGCCCGCCGCCACTTGCCCGCCGCTTCGCGTTCTTCCTGGAAGGCGGTTTGCGTCATCAACTGCATCGCCGCCGCGCGCTCCATGCCGTCAACTTGGATCGCCTGGTCGAGAATCGCGTTCGTCACCGTGCGCAATTGCACCTTCAGCTGTGAGAGCCGGTAGAGCGGATCGTTGGCGCGGAAGCCTTGCTGCACCATCATCTCTTCGGCGTAGCATGCCCAGCCCTCGGTGAACGTGCCTGACCCGAGCACAGCACGCAGCGTCGAGGGATAGCGGTTTGAGTGGGCGATCTGCACATAATGGCCCGGCATCGCTTCGTGTACGCCGACATCGAGGATCGCGCGCGTATTGTACTCCCGCAGGAACGAGGTTGCCTGCTCGTCGCTCCAATCGTCGGGCACGGGCGACACGGCGTAGAACGTCTCAAGCCCGCGCTCCAGCGCGCCGGGCGAGTCGCAATAGGCCACCGCGAAACCGCGCTGGAATTCCGGCATCAAGATCACACGCACATTGCCTTCCGGCACCGTGATGAGATCGCGCGCGCGCACAAATGCCTCCGCCTCGTTCACGCCGGCGGTTGCGTCTTCCACCAAATGATCGCGGCGTGGTCTCTCACTCGCGGCGATATCGAGCGCGGCGCGAATAGCGGCTTGCTGCTGGCCCGGATCGGGCGCGTCCGGCGTCGGCGGCGCGTCGGCGCGGCCGGCAAGCGCGAGCTTGGCGACGCGATACATTTCCGCCCGCACGTCGCGCACAGCAGCATCCGCGCGCGCGCGAATTTGCGCCCGCGTCAGGTCCGATTGCATCGTGAACGCGAGCTTCTCATCGAAACGTTGCGCGCCAATACGGAAATTGCCACGCGCGTTGGGAACGAGCGTCCCTTCGATCCAAGCTTGGTGTTCATCCACCGCAGCGTTCGCGCGTGCGATGGCTGCGTTCAAGCGTTCCAGCTTCCGCGCTGAAAGCACGCCTTTGTGCGGCTCGATCAGATCTGTGATCAAACTTTTGACGCCCGGATTTTGCAAGGCGTACGTTTCCGCGTGTGGCGTCGGCACGCGCGCGGGATCAAGCGCCGCGCGCGCTTGCGCTAGCAACGCCGGCATACCTTCCAGCCGCGCCGTGGCGCTTTCGAGCCGTACCGCCATCGGCGCAAATTCACGCGCCATCAAATTGTAGATCGCATCGCCTGCGCGTGTTTGATGCGTCAGCGGGTCCCAGGCCCACGTCTGCGAAACCTCGGCGCTCCAAATCTGGGAGCGCATGGCGTTGGCCAGCAACGCCCAATCGACCTGATTGGCGCGCGACAATTGCGAGCGGTCGATCGCCTCCAGCGCGCGCAACGTCTCTTGCGCGAAGCGAAGCGTGCGCGCCCTACCCGCCGCACTCGCATCGTCGAGGCGCGAGTCGAAGCGATGATCGCCGGTTTGTGTGGCGTTGATCGGCCCCAACCGCATCGATTGGTCGAGCCAGCGCCGCGTCAGCCGTTCGAACCGTCCGTCGTGCGGCGCCGCGGCAGCGTTCGGCGCGCCAAACGGCGTCACAGCCAAAGCGGAGCCGAGGGCGAGCACGACCTGGCGACGAGAGCTGATCATGGACGGCCTTAACTCCCGGTCGCACCTTTTCACCGCTCGCAAGGAGCAGCCCGACGATGCTGATTTCGCGGCAAAATAGCCAAGGTTGTGATTTGCGCAATATCGCACCAAAAGAAACAAGATCGTTCCCGTTCAAGCAAAACCGTAGGCCAATCGTGTCCCGTTTGGAGAGAACGATGGGCGTTTATTGCGCAAAGTTTACGCTGCACTGCACAACGGACGATCGGCGCGCGCCGAAGCGCCCGCTCCCGCGCTTCAAATCGGCCCGAAGCCCGCCTTGTCAGCGCCCCCGGGTGCAGCTATGCACGCGCCCTTCGCGCCCGTAGCTCAGCTGGATAGAGCACCAGACTACGAATCTGGGGGTCAGGAGTTCGAATCTCTTCGGGCGCGCCATCTCTCAAATCGCTAACGCACTCAATTCCGTCGCATTTTGCCGCCGAGGGTGATGCACGGCGGTGCGCGCATGGGAACTTTTCGCGCACGCAAGCGTCTAGCGTTTGGGCGAGGAGGCCATCGGGATGCGCTGCTGGCTGTTCTTCAACAAGGATCTTGGTCCCGACACGCCTGAAGCGCACGAGGTGGTTCGCTTCCAAGAGACCGCGAAAAACCTCGATATCGAGCTCTACGTTCTCAAACCAGGCGAGTTCGATCTTGTGGTGGATTCCACGGAGGGCTGGTCCGCGAAATATCAGGGCCGCGATCTCCTTCACAAACCTGATCTCATCGTTCCGCGCTGTGGCGCAGAGACGAACTATTTCACGCTCGCGGTGCTGCGCCATTTCGAACGCCAAGGCGTGCCGATCGTAAACGGCCCGAGCGCGATTGAGAGCGTCGCCGATAAATTGCACACCTTGCAAATCGTCTCCGCCGCGAAATTGCCGACGCCGAAAACCATCCTCGGCAAATTTCCCGTCGATGTGAATCTCGTCGAGCGCGAGCTTGGCTTTCCCGTCGTCGTCAAGAAGTTGAAAGGCACACGCGGCGCCGGCGTCGTTCTCTGTCAGGACCGCGCGCAATTCGATGATCTTGCCAATCTGCTGGACGGCGCATCGTCGGGCGCCGACTTCCTCTTTCAACGCTACATCAAGGCGAGCCACGGGCGCGACGTGCGCGTTCTCGTCATCGACGGCAAAATCGTCGCCGCGATGGAACGGCGCGCCACCGATGGCGGCTTCAAATCAAACATTTCACTCGGCGGCAGTGGCGCACGCTTCGAACCGCCGGCCGAGATGGCAGAGCTCGCGATCAAGGTGGCGCGCGAGCTTCAGCTTGATGTCGCGGGCATCGACATCTTGTTTGACTCCGAAGGCTACCGGGTTTGCGAAGCCAACTCCGCACCCGGTTTTCAGGGGCTAGAGCGCGCGTGCGGCGTTAACGTGCCGGAATTGGTGTTCATGAGCATGGGCCGCAAGTTCGGCATTCCAGTGCGGCATTCGGAGCGCTGGGAGCGCTTCATTGAAGATGCCGCGCGTTCGGCGCTCGGGCTACGCACAACGACGCCGCCGAAAGAAAAGCGCAGCAAACCGCGCGAGACAGTTCCACGCTTGGCCCCGGCGCGCGCGCGGACGAAGCCGACTTAGACGCCGTCCCGCCACGCTGGCGCATCACCCAAACTTGACGCCTCATAAACGCCCCGCGCAATCGCGCGTGCAAGGCAATCGGCCGCGAGACTGCCGATGCGCGCAATGTTGAGCGCGCGCGGTTCGTTCAAGGATTTCGTCGCGGTGGACAATGCAAACACAACGTCGCCGTCGAAGGGCGCGAAGCTGGGCCGGATCGCGCGCGCCATGCCGGCGCTGGCCATTTGCGCGATGCGCTTGGCTTCAGAGGGCGTGAGCGCGGCGTCGGTTGCGACCAGCGCGATCGTGGTGTTGGCGCGCGGCTGCGGATTGAATTTGGCGCCGCCCCAATCCTCGGCGTCAAAGCTCGCGTTCGCGTTTGGCCGTACGCCTCCAAACTCACCGTCGATTTCGAACGGCCAGGCCCAGAAAGCGCGCGCGTTGGGTATCGTGGTGGAGCCGAAGGCATTGACGCATGCGAGGGCTGCGACGGAGAAGCCGTCTGAGGTGACGATGCTAGCGCTGCCCTGCCCACCTTTGAGCGCGCCGGCGCGTGCGCCGAAGCCGGCGCCGGCATTGCCCAGCTGCACGCTCTTCGATCGCGCGGCGTAGGCGCGTTTGCCGAGCGCAGCGTAAGGCGGCGCTTCACCCCAAGCTTTGTTTCCGCCATTGGCCAGGTCGTAGAGGATCGCCGCGGGCACGACCGGTGATTTTGGCACGCCGGGCAGCTCGATCAGGCCGTAGCCTTTGCCCTCCGCGCCCATCGCCGCCGCAACGCCGTCCGCCGCCGCCAGCCCGTAGACGGACCCTCCCGACAACACGAGCGCGTCAATGGCATCGACCAAATTCTCCGGTTGCAGAGCGTCGGTCTCGCGCGTGCCGGGGCCGCCGCCGCGCACATCAACGGCGCACACCGCGCGCGTATCCGGAACGATCACCGTGACACCGGTGCGCGCGCTTTCGTCCTCGGCGCAGCCTATGGACAAACCCTGGACATCGCACAGAGAATTGGAAGGTCCGGGACGCGCCATGCGGGTCTTTCGTCAAATCAGCTTAGACCCCAGGTAGGAACCCGTCCCATGATCCAAAAGCAAGCTCCACTGAAGCGCTTCCTGGTCGCCATCGCCGCTTTCGCGCTGGCGGCCTGCGCTAGTGGTTCGGCGCCGACGGCGAATGGCGACGCCGGCCCGCAAGGCGAAGCGATGGTGAGCGCGGCCAATCCCCACGCGGTGGAGGCCGCGCTCGAAATTCTGCGCGACGGCGGCACGGCAGTAGATGCGGCGATCGCCGCGGAGTTGGTGCTGGGGCTGGTCGAGCCGCAATCCTCAGGCATTGGCGGTGGCGGCTTCTTGCTCTTCTACAATGCCGAGAACGAACGCATCATTGGCTATGACGGGCGCGAGCGCGCGCCCGCTGGCGCGACGGCGACGATGTTCCTCGATCCGCAGGGCCGGCCGATGTCGTTTATCGACGCGGTCGCGAGCGGGCGCTCCACCGGCACGCCGTCTCTGGTGGCGATGCTGAAGCTGGCGCATGACGAACATGGGCGCTTGCCTTGGGCGCGCCTGTTCGAGGCGGCGATCCGGTTAGCGGAGAGCGGCTTTGAAGTGTCGCCGCGTTTGGCGCGGCTGAGCGCGATGGCGGGACAGCGCGGACGCCTGCGCGCCGATTTCGCGGCGCGCGCCTATTTCTTCGATCGCGAAGGCAATGCGTGGCCCGTAGGCCATCTGCTGCGCAACCCGGAATACGCCGCGACGCTGCGCGCTATCGCCGAGCAGGGTCCGCAAGCTTTGACGCAAGGGCCGATCGCCGAGCAGATCGTGCGCGCGGTTCAACGCAATCCGCGCGGCGGCACATTGAGCTTGGCGGACCTCCAAGCCTATCAGCCGAAGCGTTTTGAGCCCGTGTGCGGCGCTTATCGCGCTTACCGAGTTTGCGGTGCACCTGCGCCCTCCTCCGGCGCGACAGTGATTGAGATACTCGGACTGTATCAGCGCGCGCGGCCCGAGCCCGAGGGCGCCAACAATGCTGACGACTGGGCGGCGTTCTTGTGGGCGAGCCGGCTCGCCTACGCTGATCGCGACCATTACATGGCTGACGACGAATTCGCGCCAATGCCAACCCAAGAACTGGTCGCCCCGGCCTATCTCGAACAACGCGCGCAACTAATAGATCTCGCCGCCGCGCCGCCGACTTTGCTTCCGCCCGGCGCGCCGGCCGGCGAAGAGCTCTTCAACCAATGGGGCCGCGATCTCGGCGACGATCCGGGCACCACGCACCTTTCGGTGGTCGATGCCTGGGGCAACGCGGTGGCGCTCACGGCGACGGTTGAAAGCGCATTTGGCTCGCAGCGTATGGTCGCGGGCTTCATGCTCAACAATCAGCTGACGGATTTCGCGTTCACGCCGACCTTGAACGGGCGTCCCGTCGCCAATGCGATCGAGCCGCGCAAGCGGCCGCGTTCATCGATGTCGCCGACGATCGTCACGGATCGCAATGGCGACTTGGTTCTGGTGATCGGCTCGCCGGGCGGCTCGGCGATCATCGGCTACGTGGCGCGGGCGACGATCGGCATTCTCGATTGGAACATGACGCCGCAAGCGGCGATCGATCTCGGCAACGCAACGGCGCGGACGCCGCCGGCGCGCCTCGAATTGAACCGTCTGCCTGAAGGCGTCGCCGCCGCTTTGACCGCGCGCGGTTGGCAGATCGCGGATTCTTCGGGCGAAGAAAGCGGCCTGCACGCGATCCAGGTGACGGAATCCGGCTTGGTCGGCGGCGCGGATCCACGCCGCGAAGGCGTGGTGGGCCGCTTGCCCGCGCCGAGCGCCGTGGCTGCGCCGGTTCAGTAGTTGACGTTCGGCCTGCGTCGATAAGAGAGGGCGACGCGGCGTCATTTTTTCCAATGAGGTTTCATTGCGTTCGCAGCCAGGTGCGAAAACCGATCGAGTTAGTAACGACAGCTACGCCCGCCACAGCTTGACCCCCGAGTTTGTGTGGTCGCCTAATGCCGCCAGAAGCGGGGCCATGATGCGTTCAAGCGGCATGAGAATCGCGGTCGCGCTCGCGCTTGGGATCGGCGCGTGGACGTGGGCGGACCATGCGCGCGCGCAAACAGCCACCGAGCCGGTGCCTAGCTTGCTCCAACGCCTGAGCGCGACCGAATCCGTGACCGACATTCTGCGCGGCGCGCGTGTGCGCCTCACCCGGCCCGGCGGGTCTCTGGTCCAGTGCAATCCATTCGCGTCCTTTCGACTAGAGCGCGAGGCGTTGCAGCTGACTTGCGCACGCGGCGATCCGCACACCTACAGCTATGCGGAGCCCGTGCGCCGCCTCGGTCGTCGCAGCGCCGCCATTGGGCGCCATGTGCTCGTCGATCAGCTCGACGAACCGCGCATCACGGCTTTGACCAGCGCATGGGCGACGCTCGCCATTTCATCCACGAACGACGAAACATCCGCCTTCGAAGCCGCCGTGTCGCGGGCGCGCGCCAGCGGCGTGGACCAATCCGAGACGAGGCGACGCACGCAAGTCCGTGTCGAGGCCCTGCTCTCGGGCGAACGGCATTTCGACGCCGCCCTCGCCTACGCGGAAACGCTCGAAGCATCGCCGGACTGGGCGCTTGGCCACTACAATTTGTCGCTCGTGCTCGCGCATCTCGAAATGTGGCCTGAGGCGATCTCGGAGATGCGCCGCTATCTGATCGTCGAGCCCAACGCGCCTGACGCGCGAGCGGCGCAAGATCAAATTTATCGCTGGGAAACGTTGGCGGAGGGGCAATGACCTGGAGCTTTACACGCGCTTGTCTTGTGGTCGCAAGCTTGGCCTTGGCCGGCTGCGTCGCCACCTCATCGTTGCGCATGGAAACGCTTGCGCCAACCGGCCCGCGGCTGAGCCACGACCAGGCGCGCACGCAGTTTATCGTCGCTCTCGATAGCGCGCGCGTCCATCGATGCGCGCCTGAAGACGGAGGCTATCAGCGCTTCGAATCCGCGCAATTCGACGGCGGCAGCGCGGTTCTCTCATGCTCCGACAACAGGCGGCGAACGATCGTCTTTCGCGATTTGCCCAATCTCTACACGAGCCCTGCTTACGGCCCGCAAGTTGTTTGCGCGGGCCCCAATGTTGAAGCTTGCTTCGACAGAAACGGGCTTACGCAGCGTGATGCAGTCGCTTTCGTGCTGGAGCGCCGCGACGTCCAACCATTCGTGAACGCTTGGGCCGTGCTGGCCGGGCCGGCGTCCTCGCCGCTGGAAGACACGGCGTTCCAAGCGGCGGTCGCGCGCGAACGCGCGTCCGGGCGCGATTTCACCGAACCGCAGCGCCGCGCGCAATTGCAAGCCGAGGCGCTGGTGGAAGGCCGACGCGAAGCCGACGCCGCGAACGTGTACCGCACAGCGCTCGAACAAATGCCGCATTGGTCTCTCGGCCATTATAATCTGGCGCTGATCGAGGCGAGCTTGTCGCACTACGCTGCGGCCGTCTCGGCGATGCAGCGTTACCTTTATCTCGAGCCCAACGCGCCCGATGCGCGCGCGGTGCAGGATCAGATTTATCGTTGGGAAGCTTTGCGCAACACAAGCAATTAGCACGCAAGGATAAGGCCCGTGTTCAAGAACATCGCTCTCGCCACCGCCATGCTTGCGGCATCCGGCTTGTGCGCACCGGCGCACGCCACCGAACCGGCGTGGTGGACACAACAAAAGATCGATTGCGGCGTCGATCTCGACACCGCCTACAACGATTGGGTGGCGGCGAACTCGCCCTGCCCCCGGGCGAGCGGGCAGAGCGCAAGCGGCTCGGCGACGAGCCAGGTGGAGCGCGATCTCACCGCGTCCATGGCGATGAGCTTGATGGGCGGCGATGGGCGTGGCGCGCTGATGAGCGGCGGCCTGTTGCTGGGGCTGGGCCTGTTGAACGCCGGCAATCAGACTCCTGAACAGGCCGCCGCTCAACGGCGCGCACGCGAAGCTCAGATCGCCGCCGAAGCGCGCCGCCGGCAAGCCGCCTACGAGGAAGAGCAGCGTCAGGAACAATTGCGGCTTGAGCGGAACCGCCAATTGCTGGCCTCGCTGCGCGGTTCAGTCGACGGCGGCGCGCTTTCGATGCGCGGGCTCGAAAGCAGCGGGCCGCTGCAATTGCGCCCGTTGGACGCGGTGGTGGACGCAAGCGTGAGTCACCCCGCAAGCGGGCCATTTCACGGCGCGCCGACAACGCTCGAGCAATCGCATGAATACGTCATCATCAATCAGATGCGCGCCCACGCCGCGAGTTTGGGTTGGGCGGAAGACGAGCAAGAACGGCTCGCCGACACGTTAGTCGGCCTTGCGCAAGATGTTTACGACCTCGAGCCTCGCCTGGTGCGTTATCTATGGAACGAGGCCGCGGAGCATAGCACCGATCCGGCAGTCGCGGCCTCCGCGGCCGCAGGGCAAGGCCCGGACCTCTACGCCTCCGGTTGGCAAACGGGGCGCTACAATGATTGCGTAATTTTCGCCGTCGCAACCGCAACGGGAACGCCCTACGGCGTTGTCTCCGCGCGCGCGGCGGAATTCGTGCGCGCCGCCGAATGGCGGACCGAGGCTCAGCGCGCTAATCCGTTGAGCGTATTCTCCAGCACCAGTGGCGGCTTGAACGGCGGCGAGACTGTGCTGCTCGCCGAAACCTTCGGCCGCTCGCAAGCGGTGCCCTTCGAGGATTTTGCATCGACGGTGCGGTCCGGCAGGCCGGTAATCGTATCGGTGTGGAGTTCGAACGGAACGACGAGAAACAAGCACCAGGTAGTGGTGTCGCGCACGTTCGAACACGGCGGCGAGACCTGGTTCGAGATCATCAATTCAAGTGAGCGCGACCCCAATCACCGCACGCGCATCCGCTCTTATGAGCTCGACCGGCTCATCACCGAGGCGGGCGTGACTATCACGCCAGAGGCGACCGTGCCCATGCTCCGCTGAGACCACAGTCTACGGTTTGGGATAGAGCATCATTTGCGTGCAGCGGAAGATCGCTATGGTTTTGCCGGTGGCCTCGTCTTTGACTTCGGCGTCCCAAACTTGGGTGTTGCGGCCACCGTGGACCATGCGGGCTTCGCAGGTGATGGCGCCTTCGCGCGTGGTGCCGAGGAAATTGGTCTTGAGTTCAATGGTGGTGAAGCCGATGGCGGCTTCGGGCTTGGAGAGCACTGCGCCATAGCCGCAGGCGGAATCGGCGAGCGCGATCACGCTGGCCGCGTGCAGGAAGCCATTGGGCGCGAGATGGTGCGGCTTCACCGCCATGCGCCCGCGCACGAGTCCGACGCCCGCATCGCCCCATTCGAGGCCCATGTGATCGGGCAGAAAACCTGCTTGCCGCTCCGTCAGCGCGCCCGCGGAATTTGTCATGCGGCCCTCCTGGCTTGGCCTACGCGCACATAGTGCGCGCGGCGCCGGAACGGAAGTCTAGGGGCCTGACTTCTTGGCCCGCCACTCTGGTTCCTTGTTGGCGCCGCTCGAGGCCGCTAAATTGGCGCCATGCCCCTCCCCAACGTCACGGCCGCCGTTTTGTTGATCGGCGACGAATTGCTTTCTGGCCGCACGCAGGATGTCAATTTGCAAACGATCGCCAAGTTCCTTGCGCCGCTTGGCGTGCAAGTAGCTGAGGCGCGCGTGGTTTCCGACGTGCAAGGCAACATCGTCGCGGCGGTGAACGAAATGCGCGCGCGCTACGATTACGTCTTCACCACCGGCGGCATCGGCCCGACGCATGACGACAAAACCGCCGATGCAGTGGCGGCGGCGTTTGGCGTCGGCATCGATGTGCGCGAGGATGCGCTCAACATTCTGCGTGCGCATTACGGCGTGCAGGCCGCATCGCAACCGTTGAACGAAGCGCGGCTGCGCATGGCGCGCATTCCCGACGGCGCGAGCTTGATCGCCAATCCCGTGTCACGGGCGCCGGGATTTCAGCTCGGCAATGTGTTCGTGATGGCGGGCGTGCCTTCGATCATGCGCGGCATGTTGGAGGACGTAGGCCATCGTATCAAAGGCGGCGCCGTCCTGCGGGCGGTGACGGTGCGCGGGCGCGGCGTGCGCGAGGGCGATATTGCCGCACCGCTTGCAGCGCTCGAAGCCGCTGCGCCCGGCGTGACGTTCGGCTCGTATCCGTGGTTCACACCTGAAGGGTACGGGGTGCACCTGGTGGCGCGCACGGCCGAACCGGCGGCGCTTGAAAAAGCCGGCGCGGACTTGCGCGCGCTCATCCGCTCCAAGGGCGCCGAGCCCGAAGATGTAGAGGCCTAAAGGTTGAAAATGGTGCGAGCGGCGGGAGTTGAACCCGCACCGCCTTGCGGCGAACGGATTTTAAGTCCGCTGCGTCTACCAGTTTCGCCACGCTCGCGCCGGGTGGGTATGCGCCAACTAGCCTAGATTCGTCCATTGGGCGCCGCCGGACTAGCCCCACTCCCACACCTCAAACGGACCTCCGCCGGGGGTGAGAAGGGACGCGCGTCGGCCAAAATGGAAGCGGCGCGGACCGGCGAGTAAGGTCGCGCCCCCGGCCTCGGCCGCACGAACGGTGCGCGCTAGGCTTGTCGCTGTAAACACCTGCCATGTTCCCAGGTCGTCGGCGCGCCCGCCGATCCGCGACGCAAGATCGGGCGACCCCGGCTGATGATGATGCAGCATGAAGGCAAATGATCGATTATGTTCAAGATACGGTATTGATGGCGGGAAATAGCGTTCCGTCATGGGTACAAAACCCAAGTGCTGTTCAAGCAGACCACGTGTCGGCGAAATCGCAGCCACTGGGAGTTCAAAGCCGCAATTGTAGACTTTGGGTTCGCTAAATGCCGGCGGCATCCGTGTCGGCTGCAGCACATGATGGATGATCCCAAACGGATCGGCGAACCGAATGGAGCGGCCCACGGCCACCTCGAACGGCGACAACGTCACGATCTCGGCGCCAGCCGAGCGAAGCATCGCGCTCGACGCCTCAAGATTGGCCGACTGGAACGTCAACTCAGCGTTGGCTATGTTGGGGGCGTGGAGCACGCCCTCTGACGCCTGATCGAGATAGATTGGCAAATTGGCCGACAATCGCATGAAGCCTTGGCTCGGCGCGTATTCTCCGATCGGAAACCCAAGCCCGTCGCAATAGAAAGCCATTGCTGCGTCCAGGTCCGGCACGCGAACGAGTACGCCGTGATGGCGAACACCAAGATCTTCTTGCGCTACGGCGCTCTCAAGCACCCCAACGCCGAACCCCGCCAACGCAAGTCGGCGCGTCATTTTCTTCATGAACGACACTCCAAGAACGACGCATAGGCGCAGCGGAGGTCGTCGGCTGTGCCAAAAGTGCGAACTGATCAGGATCGCATGCTGGAAGGCGTCGCCCCATGGCGCGCGCGGAAAGCCCGCGCGAAAGCGCTGAAGTCGGAATAGCCTACAGCAAGGGCGATCTCCGACACGCTTCGTTTGCCATTGCACAGGAGCGCCGCCGCCCGATCCAACCTAATGCGACGCAACGAGTCTGCCGGCGTCTCTCCAAAGCATGCTTTGTACGCACGCAGAAAATGAGTTCGCGATAAGCCCGCGGCGGCGGCCGCATCATTCAAACCCACGTCATCGGCATGCATGGCTTCGAGATAGGCTCGGCCGATCGAACATCTGCGGTAGAGTTCCGCTCGTGTGGTAGCCCGCAAGGCCGGCAGCGCATCGGCGTTTCGCCAGTGTGGACGTTCCCAATTCATGGCCGCAGCAAGCAGTACGAGCGAAAAAGACTGCTGTTCCAAACGCGGCGCATACCTTTGGGCCGGAAGGGCCTTGAGCATGAGGTGAAGTGTTTCACTGGGTACCCGCTTGACGGCGGCAAACTCGAATGCGGGACCCGCGAGGCTCGGCTCGTCCGCCAACGCCTCATCCGTGAGCGCAGCCCGGCGCGCCTCCACTTCGTCGTCCATTGAAAAGAAGATGCAGAGCGACTGAACCGGCGCATGCGAGTCTATCGTACTGGCGTATTCTTGGCCCGCATTGACCGCAAGACAATCGCCCGCCGTTACTTGCTCGGTGAAGCCGTGAACGTTGTAGCTCTCAACGCCGCGAAGCGTCGTTTTAAGAGAAAGCGGCGCCGTATGTCGCCCGTAAGCGGCCTGCTCAGCCACGTCGTTTATGACGATTGTTTCCCGTCCCCATGGGCAGAGATTCGCAACTTCAGGTGAATTAGGATTGGGCAGCGACGCAAACAGCATGCGCTATACTGGCGTATGTTCCGCGATGAGAACATCGCATTGCGACGCGTGACCGGCGCCGCAGGTGCTACATTTGGCCGACGACGGGCACGAGAGCGCCAGTGATCGCGCGCGCTTCTGAGCTGGCGAGGAACAGCATCACGGCGGCCAAATCTTCCGGCGTCACCCATTTCGAGCAATCCGCGTCTGGCATGTCCTTGCGGTTGGCGGGGGTGTCGATGATCGAGGGCAGTACGGCGTTGACGGTGACGCCCTTTCCTTTCAGCTCTTCGGCAAGGCTTTCGGTGAGGCGCATCACGCCGCTTTTCGACGCCGCGTACGCGCCCATGCCGGCGCCGGCCTTTAGTGCGCCCATCGCCCCGACATTGACGATACGACCGTCGCCGCTGGCGAGGAGATGGGGCAAAGCTGCTTTGCAGGCGGTGGCGGCGGTTTTTGTGTTGAGATTGTAGAGCGCGTCCCAAATCGCGAGGTCACCGCCCTCAAGCGTTTGCCAGCGGAAGCCGCCGGCGATGTTCAGCAAAGCGTCAAGCCGACCCGTCTTGGCCTTCGCTTCGTCCATCGCCTTTGACGCCGATGCGATGTCGGTGAGATCGACGTGGCCGAGGCGAAGGCCGGGGCCTTCAGGCAGGCCGGCGACATCAATCAGAACCACATTGGCCCCGCGCGCCGCGGCTACGCGGCCGACAGCGCTGCCAAGCGCCCCGCCGCCGCCGGTTATGACGATTGTCTTGCCGTTCACTTCATCCTCGCTTGCCGTCAGCATTTAGGGCCTCGGCGCGTTGTCGGAAACGCTGGGCGCGTGAAAAAGATGGGCGCAACTCGCCAGGCGCCGCATCGACGGACGTCGCCAGCCCGGCTATAGCGGCGCTTGCACGACATTCAGGGGCGCGCCCCGAAGTGCATGACCAGGGCATGACCGCGCAAGTTCTTGAAATTGCCTATGCAGATCCGCTGGACGCGTGCTGGACGCTGCGCGATCGGCCGATGACCTTGCTGCTACACGGCAGCGGCGCGCACCCGTTGGCGCGCTGGACTTATGTCGCGCTTGATCCGGTGAAGGTGATCTTAAGCGACGCCACCAACGGCGTCGCCGCGCTCGCGGAGGCGCGCGCTTGGCTTTTGCCGCGCATGCACGCGCTTCCGGACGGCGCACCGCCGTTCGCGGGCGGCGTGGCGGGGTTGTTCGGCTATGAGATGGGCGGTGCGTTCGGCGCGGGGCGCGCCTCGACGCACAAAACCGCCGCGCCCGATCTCGCGCTTGGCTGCTACGATATGGTCGCGGCGTTCGATCATCAGACGCGGCGTGCGTTTGTTGTGGCGCCGACGCGCGCGCGTGCGGAGGCGCTGGCGGACTTGCTATCGCGTGGAGGTGGCCGCGGCCGGGAAACTGGCGCGGGATACGTTGCGGCGACGACGACGCGCACTGCGTTTGAGGCGGCGGTCGCTGAGACGGTAGAGCGCATTCGTAACGGCGACCTGTATCAAGCGAACCTTTCGCGCCGCTACAACGGCGTGCTGGCGGCGGACGATCATCCCTACGCGCTGTTCCAGCGGCTCTGCCGGCAGAGTGCTGCTCCATTTTGCGCCTATATGCGCTTGGACGATCACGCGATCGTCTCGAATTCGCCGGAGCGTTTTCTTTCGGTAACGCGGCGCGACGCGAGCTTGGTGGCGTCCACCAAACCGATCAAGGGCACGCGCCCGCGCGGCGCCACGGCCGACGAAGACAAACGCAACGCCGAGTCTTTGCTCGCCAGCGAGAAGGATCGCGCTGAAAATTTGATGATCGTCGATCTGATGCGCAACGACCTGTCGAAGACGTGCATCCCCGGCAGCGTGCGCGCGCCGCACTTGTTCGCGCTGGAGAGCTTCGCCAACGTGCATCACCTCGTCTCCGAAGTTGAAGGGCGCTTGCGTCCGGACATAAGCGCGTTTGATCTGTTTGCAGGTGCGTTTCCGCCGGGGTCGATTACAGGCGCCCCGAAGCATCAGGCGATGAAGGTGATCGATGCGTACGAACAGGCCGCTCGCGGCGCGTATTGCGGCGCGCTGGCTTGGTTTGGTTTCGACGGGGCGATGGATTCAAGCGTGTTGATCCGCACCGCGACCTGCGCGTTCGGCGAAAGCGCGACGCGGATAACGTTCAATGTCGGCGCCGGCATTGTCGCGGAATCCGACCCCGCCGAAGAAGCGCTCGAGACGATCGCCAAGGCGGCAAGCCTGAAGCGCGCCATCAGCGGCGGCTTGGATGGCGGGGCATTGGAATGATTGTTTGGCGCGATGGAACCTGGATTGCGGACGCGCAACTCGATCGCGGAGCGAGCTTGGGCGACGGCTTGTTTGAGACGATGCTGTGGCGCGATGGCCATGCCGTTCGGTTGGAGCGGCACGTGGCGCGCATGAGCGCAAGCGTCGCGGCGTTGCACCTCCCCGCCATCCAACTCCCGACGGACATCGGCGCCCTGCTTGCTGAACTCGTGGAGCGCAATGGCCTGAAGGACGAGCGCGCGGCGCTCAATCTGCGTTATGCCGTCCAAGGCGCGCGCGGGCTGGAGCGTGACGGGGTGAACGCGATTTTTTCCGCGCGCGCGGGGCCGGCCCCGGCGCCGCGCGACACGGTGACGCTCGCAAGCGTTGCGGTCCGCCGCAACGAGACGGCGCCAAGCACGCGCCACAAAACGCTTTCCTACATCGATCAGATCGAGGCGCGCCGCCAAGCACGCGCGCTGGGCGCCGAAGAAGCTGCCCAACTGAACATGGCCGGCGCACTCGCGGGCGCCGGCGCAGGCAATCTCATTCTCATCCTCGGCGGGCGCGCGCTGACACCGCCAGTCCGCGATGGGGCTCTGCCCGGAACCGTACGCGCCGCGCTGTTGGAGTGCGGCCTCATCGAAGAGGCAACGCTGACGGCCGCCGATTGCGCGCAGGCGAGCAGCGCCGCTGTGACCAACGCGCTTTTCGGCGTTCGCGCGGTGACCGAATGGGACCGCCGCACGCTGGCGCCGCACGCAGCATTCGCCGCGATGCGCAAGGCGCTGGAAGATTAAGCCCGCGTCGACGGCTGGCGCTTGTTCGGTGCGCGGCGGTGTATAGAGATGGCGCCCATGATTGACCTCGTTCCTGGCTCGGTGTCGCTTTCGGATTGGCGCGCGATTTATCGCGGCGGCGATCTCTCGCTTTCCACACGCGCGCACGCTGCGATCACCGCGAGCGCGGCGGCAGTCGCGCGCATTCTTGATCGCGGTGAGGCCGTTTACGGGATCAATACCGGCTTTGGAAAACTGGCGAGCGTGCGGATAGACAACGACGACCTCGCGCAATTGCAGCGTAACATCGTTTTGAGCCACGCTGCCGGCGTTGGCCCGGCGATGCCAGCCGACGTGACGCGCCTGATGATGGCGCTGAAGCTCGCGAGCTTGGCGCGTGGCGCCTCGGGCGTGCGGCTGGACACGGTGTTGTTGTTGGAGGCGATGCTGCGGCGTGGCGTCGTGCCTGTGATACCCGCGCAAGGGTCCGTTGGCGCTTCCGGCGATCTGGCGCCGCTCTCGCACCTCGCCTGCGCGATGATGGGCGTCGGAGAAGCGTTGCATGAAGGCGAACGCGTCGGCGCAACGGACGCATTGGCGCGCGCGGGCCTCAAACCGATTGCGTTCGGGTCGAAGGAAGGCTTGGCGTTGCTCAACGGCACGCAATTCTCAACGGCCTACGCGTTGGCCGGCTTGTTCGAGGCGGAATTGCTGTTCCAATCCGCGCTGCTGACCGGCGCGCTGTCGACGGAAGCGGCGAAAGGCGCTGATACGCCGTTCGATGCGCGCATCCATGCTTTGCGCGGCCATCGTGGGCAGATCGAAACGGCGAATGCGCTGCGTGGCTTGATGGCGGGCTCAGCCATTCGCGCCTCGCACCTGAGCGACGATCCACGCGTGCAGGACCCGTATTGTTTGCGCTGCCAGCCGCAAGTGATGGGCGCCGCGCTCGATCTATTGCGACAAGCGGCGACGACACTCGCCATCGAAGCCAATGCCGTGTCGGACAATCCGCTGATCTTCGCCGACACGGACGAAGCGTTGTCGGGGGGCAATTTCCACGCTGAACCTGTGGCGTTCGCGGCCGACATGATCGCGTTGGCGCTGTGTGAGATGGGCTCTATCGCGGAGCGGCGCATCGCAATGCTGGTTGATCCAGCGCTCTCGGGCCTGCCGGCGTTTCTCACGCCGAAACCCGGACTGAATTCGGGCTTCATGATTCCGCAGGTGACGGCGGCGGCGTTGGTGTCGGAAAACAAGCAGCGCGCGTATCCGGCGAGCGTCGATTCCATCCCTACATCGGCAAACCAAGAAGATCACGTTTCGATGGCGGCGCATGGCGCGCGGCGGCTCGCGGCGATGGCGGAGAACGTCGCGAACGTGGTCGGCATCGAGTACCTGGCCGCCGCGCAAGGTTGCGACTTTCACGCGCCGCTGACATCGAGTGCAACTCTAGAGGCCGCGCGGCGCCTGTTGCGCGCGGACGTGCCGACATTGACCGACGATCGTTACTTCGCCTCCGACATCGCCGCGGCGACACGCCTGGTGGAGACAGGCAGATTGGCGGCCCTCGCATCCCTTCCTTCGCTTGTGGGAGAATACGCATGACCCGCACGAGCAATCGCGTGGTCCGCGCCCCGCGCGGACGCGAGCTGAGCGCCAAAAGCTGGCTCACCGAGGCGCCGCTGCGCATGCTGATGAACAATCTCGATCCCGATGTGGCCGAGCACCCAGAGGAACTCGTGGTGTATGGCGGCATCGGGCGGGCAGCGCGCGATTGGGAAAGCTACGACAAGATTGTCGAGACGCTGCGGCGGCTTGAAGACGACGAAACGCTGCTGATCCAGAGCGGCAAGCCTGTTGGCGTCTTCAAAACGCACGCGGATGCGCCGCGTGTGCTGCTGGCGAACTCAAACTTGGTGCCGCGCTGGGCCACGTGGGAACATTTCGACGAGCTCGATCGCAAGGGCCTGATGATGTACGGCCAGATGACGGCTGGCTCTTGGATCTATATCGGCACGCAAGGCATCGTGCAGGGCACGTTTGAGACGTTCGCCGAAATGGGCCGCAAGCATTATGGCGGCGATTGGTCAGGCAAGTGGATTTTAACCGCGGGGCTCGGCGGCATGGGCGGCGCGCAGCCGCTGGCGGCGGTGATGGCGGGCGCGTGCTGCCTAGCGATCGAATGCCAAAGCGACCGCATCGAAAAGCGCCTCGCAACGCGGTACTTGGACAAGCGCGCCGAGACCCTGGACCAGGCTTTGGCGATGATCGACGAAGCGTGCGCGAAGAAAGAAGCGATTTCGGTCGGCTTGCTCGGCAATGCGGCGGAGATTTTACCGGAGATGGTGAAGCGCGGCATCCGCCCCCACGCCGTCACCGACCAAACCTCGGCGCATGATCTGGTGAACGGGTATTTGCCGGCGGGTTGGAGCGTGGAGCGTTGGATCGCCACGCGCGCGCAGAATCCGGAGGCGGTGCGCGAAGCGGCGCGCACGTCGATCGCGGTGCATGTGCAAGCAATGCTCGATTTTCACAAAGCGGGCATTCCCACCGTCGATTACGGCAACAACATTCGCCAAGTCGCTAAGGACGAAGGCGTGGAGGATGCGTTCGCGTACCCGGGCTTCGTGCCGGCTTATGTGCGGCCGCTGTTCTGTCGTGGCGTTGGGCCGTTCCGCTGGGCGGCGCTGACGGGCGATCCCAACGACATCGCCAAAACCGACGCGAAAGTAAAAGAGCTGATCCCCGACGATGCGCACCTGCATCGCTGGCTCGATATGGCGCGCGAACGGATCGCCTTCCAAGGCTTGCCGGCGCGCATCTGCTGGGTCGGCCTTGGCCAACGCCATCGCTTGGGATTGGCGTTCAACGAGATGGTGGCGCGCGGTGAGATTGGCCCCTTGGTGATCGGACGCGATCATTTGGATTCGGGCTCAGTCGCCTCACCCAATCGCGAGACCGAGAAAATGCGCGACGGCAGCGATGCCGTCAGCGATTGGCCGCTGCTCAATGCGTTGCTCAACACCGCGTCCGGCGCGACTTGGGTGTCGCTGCACCATGGCGGCGGCGTCGGTATGGGCTATTCGCAGCATTCGGGCGTCGTGATCGTGTGCGACGGCACCGAGGCCGCGGGCAAGCGCATCGCGCGCGTGTTGTGGAACGATCCGGGCACCGGCGTCATGCGCCACGCCGATGCGGGCTACGAGGAAGCCCTCGCTTGCGCCCGCGAACAAAAGCTCGACCTGCCCGGCATACTCTAAGCGCAAACGAAAACGCGCGCCCGTGGGCGCGCGCGTTGGTTCAGCATTCGCCGCTCGGCCTGCTTACTTGATTTTGCCTTCGACGAACTCGACGTGCTTGCGCGCGATCGGGTCGTACTTGTTGAACTTCAGCTTCTCGGTCTTGGTGCGCGGGTTCTTCTTCGTGACGTAGAAGAAACCGGTATCGGCCGTAGAGTTGAGACGGATCTTGATAGTGGCTGGCTTGGCCATGACGCGCGGGTCCGAGGTGTTCTGAGGTTTAAAGGACGCGGGAAAATACGGGCGCCGGCTCCAAAGTCAATCGCCGCGGGAGCATTTACGGCGCGATGAGCCGCTCCACGGTGTGTTTACCCTTGGCCCAGCGCAGAAACGGCGGTGGCTGGCTCCGGCCATCGAGCCGGGCGCGGACCTCCTTGAAGATGAAGCGGGTGATCGAGGGGAGGTCCAGCTGCTCCGCCTCGTTGAAAGAAAACCATCTGATATTAAGGAGTTCTTGGTCTCCGCCGGTCGGCTCGTCGTGACGCAGCACGGCCTCCGCATCGGCCAGGAAGAAGCGGGCGTCGAAGCGGCGGCTGCGGTAGGGGGGGGTGATAGCGCGGCACACGAAGGCGAGCTTGGAGAGGTCCGGCCCCTCCGGTCCGCCGAGGACGAGCCCCGCCTCCTCCCGCATTTCGCGGGCGGCCGCCAGGGCGAAGGCCCGCGGCGGCCGGCGCACCGCGCCGCCGAGCCGCAGCAGCGCCTCCGTCTCAGAGGCGAGTTCAGCGGCGGCCTTGGCGCGCGCATCGCCGGGATCGACCCGCCCCCCCGGAAACACCCATTTGTCCGGCATGAACACGTGGCCGGCCGCGCGCTGGCCCATCATCACTTCGCGGCCGCCGCGCACCAGAATGAGCGAGGCCGCATCGCGTGGCTTCACGATTTTGGGACGCACGCCGCCCGGCGGATCGAACGGCGCTTCCTCGGCGTCGAGATCGTTGGTGTCGTCAACCATTGCGCGTTTCTAGCACAAGCGGGGGTTTGATTTGGAAGCGCGGCGCGGCGCGCGTAGGTTCGCGCTTCAGTCACAGGGGGAAACGATGCCGCGACGGAAACCTGGAGAGGGCCAAACTGCATTGGTCACCGGCGCGTCGGCGGGCATTGGCGTCGATCTGGCGGAATGTTTCGCGCGCGATGGCTATGATTTGATCCTCACGGCGCGCTCCGCGAGCGCGTTGAGCGAAGTGGCGCAACGTTTGGCGGGCGCACACGGCGTGAAGGCGACGGCGATCACGCAAGATCTCGGAGCCATCGGCGGCGGCACGGCGTTGGCGGAAGCCGTGCGCGCGCGGGGCTTGAGTGTCGATGTGTTGGTGAACAATGCGGGCTACGGTCACGCCGGTGCGCTCACCTCCTCCGATCTGCAAACGCAACTCGGCATGATCGATCTCAACGTGCGCGCTTTGGTGGAGCTGACCTACCATTTCTGGGACGAGATGCTGCGGCGCGGGCGCGGCGGCGTGTTGAACGTGGCCTCGACGGCGGCGTTTCAGCCGGGGCCGCTGATGGCGAATTATTATGCGTCGAAAGCCTATGTGCTCTCGTTCTCGGAAGCCATGTGGGAAGAGGCGCGGGGCACAGGCGTGCACGTGACGTGCCTGTGCCCCGGCCCGACGGTGAGCAAATTCCGCGAACGCGCGGGAACGGGCGCGACGCGCTTGGCGCAAGTGTCAAAGGCCGTACCCTCAGCACCGGTCGCGCGCGAAGGCTACGAGGCGTTCAAGCGCAATCAGCGGGTGATCGTGACGGGTGCGCGCAATGCGTTTCAGGCTGGGCTGGTGAAATACATTCCGCGCGAAACGCTGCTGAAGATGGTGCGCAACATCCAATCGCCGACGCACTAGGCTTTAGGTCTGCGCAAGGGCGCGAAGAGACGCTGGCCCTACCCGCGCTGGCGCTTCCGCTTATATTCTTCGACGTAATATTCGAGTGATCTTGCCGTGCCTGTGGGATGGACTGAGCCGTCTGCACGATCCACGACGATGGGAGCGTTGCCGATTAGCGACAGCCGAAAGCCTCCCGTCTTCTGGTGCTCTTCGGAATCTTGGAAAAATACCCAGCCAAAATCGAGTTCCTGCGTCTGGGAGTCGACGATCACTGGCGTAAAAACTGGCCTCAGCACGCCGTCTGGACCGCCTTCATACTGCGTCTCGCCTTCGCGAATGTGATCTCCGGCGATCTTTCTGGCGGCGTCAAAATCTATCACGCAAGAAGCGTAGCGCTCGAAGCCGTTGGCGTGAAGGGCGAGCGGCCACCCCGCCGAAAACCGCACCGACACTAGCCAACTTTTTCCCACGACAGCTTCAGGACGCGCTTCACTTCGGCATCGACCTCTTTCGGCGACGACAGCACCAGGATCGCACTGTGCTTCTCCGCCCAGGGCCGGCCGCTTTTCATCGGCATTAGGCGCTTGCTTGCGCCGACGGGCAGCGGCACGCCGATTTCCGCCTTGCCGTCCTTCGCGGGGAGGATGCCGGCGAACTGGATGTTGCGCGAGAAGCTCACAAACGTTTTGCGCGGACCGATAATGGCGGTGGGAAACTGCTTGCGCACCATCTTCGCCACGGCCTCGTAGATCGCGCGGCTGTTTGCATCTTTCCAGAGCAGATCAAGCAGTGCATCCGGCTGATCCCATGTCGGCCCCGAGGGAAACGCGACGGAGAAAATCTGCGCGGCGCGGTTGACGCCAAGCCCGTGCTTTTCCTTCAGCCATTGCGCGCGTTTGCGCGGCGCGGTTTCGGGGCACGTCTTGGCGATCTTCACCCATTGGTCGAGCGTCTTGCCCGTATCGCGCTCCAAACTCGCCCGCACGGCCGCCATCCATGCAGCGGAGCGCCCGCTCATCACTTCGCTGGCCGCGACCTTCTTGGCGGACGCCTTGTTCAACGGCGCCTTTTTCTTTGCAGCCTGCTTCGTCATGGTTACACCTCCGTCCCAGGAGACATTTATGAGCCTGCACGGAACCTACGACGACGCCAATCTGTTTGCGAAAGTTTTGCGGGGCGAAGTGCCGGCGGTGAAGGTGACTGAGGACGCGTTCACGCTCGCGTTCATGGATTTGTTTCCCCAATCGCGCGGGCATGTGCTGATTGTGCCGAGGGACGTTCGCGCGCGGAATTTCCTCGAGTTGGCGGACGACAAAGTCGCGCCGCTGATGGCGAGCGTGCAGCGTGTGGCGCGGGCGGTGGATAAGGCGCTGAAGCCGGACGGCATCGTGGTGACCCAGTTCAACGGCGCACCGGCGGGCCAGACGATCTTCCACCTGCACTTTCACATCATCCCCCGCTACGAGGGCGTGGCGCTGGCCGGGCATGGGCACACCAAGCGTTCCGAGATCGCCGATCTGGAAGCCATCGCGCGAGAGATCGCCGCGAAGCTTTAGCGCAGCACGGAATCCTTGCCCGGCGCGAACAGCCAACCAAGCGCCGGTGTCGCCGATTTGGCCGCGCCTTCGGCGCGGTCAAGCAGCGCGCGCAACACGCGGCGAATGGCGACTTCCGCGGTAGCGCTGACAAAGTAAGCAAACGCGAGCGCCGCGAAGATTGAAAGCGCCAACGCGGCCCAGGCGTTCACGCCGTTGAGGATCAGCACGCGCAAGAGGCCCGCGCCAGCGGCGCTGTGCACCAGGAACAACGGATACGTCATCAAACCAATCCGCTTCAGCGCGCGCTGCGCGCCTGGATGCGAAACTTTGAACCAAAGCGGCCGCAAAGCGGCGGCAATGACCAGAGCAACGCCGATGAGCCAGACCAGAACAGGCGCCCACGCTGGCATTGCGCCAGCATACGCCACTTCATTCGGCATGGCTTGAGCTCGATTGACAATCTCGACAAGACCGGCGCCGAACGCCACCGACAAACCGGCGAAGCGAACGGCATTCTTGCTGCCTCTGCTCAACATCCAAAGCCAAACGCCGATGGCAAAGAACGCGCCGTGATGCATGAGAAACAGCTCGTGTCGCCACTCCATCCAGCCGAACAGACGCTCACCGAGCAGCGACATCGTGAAATCGCGCAGGACCCCGAAGAATAATTCGTGGGCGACGGAGAGCGCGGTCAAAAACCATGGGATCGCCGCAAGCGACACGATGCGGCGCGCGACGAGGACCCAGAACACGAGCGCGTAAAATACGATCTCAACCGCAAGCGACCAGTAGACGCCATCGATCCACGGCCCGCTGATCCAAAGGGTTATCGTACGAACAAAGTCATCGACTTGGTCGACAAGCGGCAGATGCGCGATAAGGAGCCAAGCGGCGAGCGACACGACGGCGCACACCCAAACCGCAGGATAAAGCCTGAGCACCCTCCCCTTTAGAAACGTGATGGGCGCCGCGCCGTGGGCGGAGTTGGCGATCACGAAACCGGAGATGACGAAGAAGACCTCAACGCCCACCCAGCCGAACCAAGTAAACGGCGCCAAGGCTTCGAACCGCGCGGCGTCCGCGAACATGATCGCCACCGACGCGTCGTTCGACGCCCAATTGTAGAAACAGAGATGGAACACCATAACCGCGAATGCGGCGCAAAAGCGCAATACGTCGAGCGTGTAGAGGTGATCCCGCATCCAACGATGCTAGGCGGCGTACGTTCGCCGAGCAATGCACGTGGTTACTGGGCGGCGCGCCAGAAAGGCAGCCAATCCATTGTTTGACTCGGGCGCTCATAAAAGAACACCCGCTCGCGGGAGAGTTCGTCGGCTTCGGCGTCGGTGGTGTGCGTCAGCGCGATTTCGAGAGCGCGGTCGGCGCCGCCGTGGGCCTCCGCAAATGTCACAGGCGCGGGAAGGTCCGGCAGAATCCAGGGCCGCGTGTCTTGCGGATAGGAATCAAACCACGGCAGCGTGGAGACGATCGCCGTGAGGCCGGACGCCTCGCCTACAAAGGGTTGCGCATCGCCATAATGGTTGGGCGCCCCGCCGGTGGGCTCGCCGACGAAGATCGCGAAACTATCCCGTTCGAGGCGCGTCGATGGGTTCTGCGCGGCGGAGAACGTGAACGGCGAGGTGAGCACGTAGAGGCCGCCTGGGCGATTGAAGCGCGAGCGCAAGATGCGCTTACGCAGCGCTTCCGGCAGGAAGTTGTTGCCCCCGCCGTTGCGTCTCACGTCAAAGATGAGACGATCGGCGTCGGCGTTCTCCATCGCTGCAAAGCATTGACGGGTGAACGCCATGAACGGTTCGAGCTCGTCCATCGCGTTGCAGCTGATGAAAATCGCGCGGCCTTCCATGCGCACGTAATTGCCGACGGCCGCTTCACGCTCCCACATCTCGCGGCGCGACGGCGTGCGATCCCGTTCGACAAGGTCATTCCGTGCAAGCAGCCGCGGCCGCAACGCGGCGCGCACGCGGCGGCGACCGCGCATGGCCTCGACGACGATCGGCGCATTGATGTCGCGGATCGCGCCGAGCCCCTCCAGCAACGCCGGCGAGGAAATATGCCAGCCGGCCCAGCGATGCGCCCAGGCGTCATTGCCCGGCCATTGCTCAGCAACGGCGCGCATGAAATCCACATCGCTCATCTCGCCGATACGGGTGATGCGGGTGTTGGTGAGCGGCGCGCCCTCTTCTTTCGCGGCGTTGATGTAGAGTCCGTCGTGGAAGGCGCGCGCGCGGATGGGGATGCCCACGCGGAACGGCCCTTCCGGCGGCCCGCCGGTGAATTCAAATGGCAACACGGTTGTGTGGCCGTCCTTGAACCACCCCAACGCACGACGCGTGCGTACGAAATAAGCGCCGATGCTGAGCGCATCGGCGTCGCGGGCCAGCGCGTCCCAGCGCGCGCGCCAATCGGCGTCGGCGGCGGCTTCGCGGCCGCGCGGATGCGTGGTTTCCGCAAAGCGCCGCAGCGCTTGGACCTCTGCGCGGCGAGCGGATTGGGCCTGCGCGGCCGCCGCGCTCGCCGCACCGATTGCGACAAGTCCAGCCAAGGCGCGTCGTGTGAGCATGGGACCTCCTGCGCCCTTCGGCGTACGCCCTTTGCTATGACGCCTAAAGACGGCGCCTGTGATGCCAGCTGCGTCCAACGGCGCGGCGCACGCGACGAGCGTCAATCGTTGGGGCAAAGACCTGGCGCGATCTGGCCCGGTGTGCGGGTGTCGGCGTATTTCTTTTCGATGATGAGGTAGCGCATCGCATCGCCGCCGATGTTCAGCGCCTCGTGTCGCACCTCTGCGTCGCTGGTCCAGGATGAACCGGCCGCAAGCGGGCGCTCGACCGTCCCCGCGCTGGTCGTCGTGCGCATGATGCTCTGACCTTCGAGGATGTAACCGACGTGTGGCGGATGGTAGTGCGGCTCATGCCCGACGCCTGGCGGGAAGGTGCAGTGAAGCACGCGCAGCTGCGCATCTTCGCTGATGAGTTCGCACACCGGCTCGCCCTGCCAGCCGGCGCACAGCGCGCTTGGCAGCGGGCCATCGAAGGGCGTCGAAGCGGCAGCGGTCGCGCATCCAGCCAATGTGAGCGCAAACGCCAGGTGCTTCAGCGGCTTCATGCTTCTCCTCAACGAAAACGGCGGCCGCTTGCGCGACCGCCGCTTCGTAGCACGAATTCTGAAGGCTTAGGCCTTCTCTGGCCGCTTGGCGCCGAACCAGCCGCCGCCGCCGGCGGCTTTCTGTTCGGGGAAGTAGTCGAACTTGAGCTTGTCCTTATCGGTGGGATCGATGTCGATCTTGACGATGCCGCCGTTCTTGAGTTTGCCGAACAACAGCTCGTCAGCCATCGGCTTTTTGATCGTCTCCTGGATGAGACGCGCCAGCGGACGGGCGCCGAAGCTTTCATCGTAGCCGCGTGTCGCGACCCAATCGGCGGCGCGATCGGTGATTTCGATCTGCACGTTGCGCTCGGAGAGTTGCGCTTCGAGCTGGATGATGAACTTCTGCACGACGTTGCGGACCACGTCCTGCGGCAAGCCGTTGAAGCTGATCACGGCGTCCAGACGGTTGCGGAATTCTGGCGTGAAGAGGTTTTTGATCGCCTCGTCGTTCATGTGATCTTTCTTACCCGCGCCAAAGCCGATGCCCTGCTTGGCGGCATCGGCGGCGCCGGCATTCGTGGTCATGACCAGGATCACGTTCCGGAAATCGACCTTCTTGCCGTTCGCGTCCGTCAGCGAGCCATGATCCATCACTTGCAGCAGGATGTTGAACAGATCCGGGTGCGCCTTCTCGATTTCGTCGAGCAGGAGCACCGAGTGCGGGTGCTGATCGACGCCGTCGGTCAGCAGGCCGCCTTGGTCGAAGCCCACATAGCCGGGAGGCGCGCCGATGAGGCGGCTCACGGTGTGGCGCTCCATGTACTCCGACATATCGAAGCGCAAGAGCTCGATGCCCATGATGTTCGCAAGCGAACGTGCGACTTCGGTTTTGCCGACGCCGGTGGGGCCCGCGAACAGATAGCACCCGATCGGCTTTTGCGGCTCGCGCAAACCCGCGCGCGCCATCTTGATGGCCGACGCGAGTTGGTCGATGGCGTTGTCCTGACCGAACACGACGCGCTTCAAATCGGCGGTGAGCGACCCCAGCATTTCGGCGTCGTTCTTGGATACCGATTTGGGAGGAATGCGCGCCATCCGCGACACCACTTCCTCGATGTCTTCGACCTCAATCACCTGTTTGCGCTGCTCTGGCTTGAGCAGCATCATCGAGGCGCCGGTTTCATCGATCACGTCGATGGCTTTGTCCGGCAGCTTGCGGTCGCCGATGTGGCGCGCCGACAGCTCGACCGCGGCCTTGATGGCTTCATCGGTGTACTTCACCTTGTGATAATCCTCGAAATACGGCTTCAGGCCGGCGAGGATCTTGATCGCGTCCGGGATCGACGGTTCGTTGACGTCGATCTTCTGGAAGCGCCGCGCCAGTGCGCGGTCCTTCTCAAAGTGTTGGCGATATTCCTTGTAGGTGGTCGAGCCCATGCACCGCAGGCCGCCGTTTTGCAGCGCGGGCTTCAGCAGGTTGGAGGCGTCCATCGCTCCGCCGCTGGTGGCGCCAGCGCCGATGACTGTGTGGATCTCATCGATGAACAGGATCGCCTTCGGGTGGTTCTCCAGCTCTTTCATCACGCTTTTCAAGCGCTCTTCGAAATCGCCACGATAGCGCGTGCCCGCCAGCAGCGAGCCCATGTCGAGCGAGAAGATCGTGGCGTCCGCCAGAACTTCCGGAACCTGCTTTTCATTGATCTTGCGTGCGAGACCCTCTGCGATCGCCGTCTTGCCGACGCCTGGATCGCCGACCAGCAGCGGGTTGTTCTTCTGGCGACGGCAAAGGATTTGGATCGAGCGCAACACCTCGGCCTCGCGGCCGATCAACGGATCGATTTTGCCTTCCTTGGCCTTCTTGTTGAGGTTCACGCAATACGCCTGCAGCGCCTCTTGGCCGGATTTGACGACGCGCTCGCCGCCCTCTTCCTCGCCCGCGCCACGCACCGGGCGCGCTTGCGATTGGCCTGGGCGCTTGGCCAAACCGTGAGCGATGTAATTCACCGCGTCGTATCGGGTCATGTCCTGCTCTTGCAGGAAGTACGCAGCGTGGCTCTCGCGTTCGCTGAACAGCGCGACAAGAACATTTGCGCCCGTCACTTCGCGGCCGCCGCTTGAATCGACATGCAGCATCGCGCGTTGCAGCACGCGCTGGAAGCCGGCCGTCGGGCGCGCCTCCTCATGGTCGCGGCGTTCCACGACCAGGCTGTCGAGTTCCTCTTCAAGGTAAGAGTCGAGGCTCATGCGGAGCTTGTCGAGATCGACCTTGCACGCCTGCATCACTTGCGCGGCGTCATCGTCGTCGATCAGCGAGAGCAACAGGTGCTCGAGCGTCACGTATTCGTGGCGGTGCTCGTTCGCCAGCGAGAGCGCACGGCGGAGCGTCTGTTCGAGCGTGCGCGAAAAAGTAGCCATTTGGCTTTCTATTCCTTTTCCATAGTGCATTGCAGCGGGTGTTCGCTGCGCCGCGCGAGATCAAGAACTTGGGCGACCTTGGTCTCGGCCACCTCGTACGTAAAAATTCCACAGACGCCGACGCCGTGCTGGTGCACGTGCAGCATGATCTCCGTCGCCTCTTCGCGGTTCTTATTGAAGAAACGCTCGAGCACGTAGACGACGAATTCCATCGGCGTGTAGTCGTCGTTCAGAATGAGGACACGATAAAGCGCCGGTTTTTTGGTGCGCGTCAGGGTCTTGGTCCCGATGCGGCTGTCAGCCCCACCGACCCCGTCGCCGCTGTCGTCGTTCCACTCGTCGCTCATCGAAGCCCACAAAAGCACGTCACGACTCGTCGAGGGTCGCGCCGCATGGTCAATTATTTATGGAGAAGACGGCCAAGGGGAAGGGCTTGTTCCCTTTGAAGACACACCCCAAGGCGCTGACGGCGCGTTGTTTCGGCAGGACGCACGAAAAACGGGCCCGGCTTGCGCCAGGCCCGTTCTTGTTTCAGCCCCTCGGGACGTCTCCGGCCCGAAGCTTAAAGTTTAGCGACCGGCTTGGATCAGATGACCCATGGCGCTCATGCGCTCGTTGATCGGCGCAGCGGCTTCCTTGGAAACGCCCTGCATCAGCTCTGACAGCGAGGTCATTTCAGCCACATAGGCTTCAAAGGTCGACTTCGCGTACTCGGTTTGCTTTTCCATGAATTCCTGGACGCTCTTCGAGGTCATCAGGTTCTTCGTGGCGGCGACGTGGTTCTCAAGCGCTTGCTTGGAGAACGCCACCGTGCGGGCGGAGATGGTTTCGAAGCCCTTTTGGGTCGCCGTGGCCGACGCGATGAAGGCGTCGAGGTTTTCCTTGCCGAAAGCCGACGCTTCCGACATCGCGGCGACGCCGCGATCAACATTTTCACGCCAAGCTTGCGTCGACGCCGTGGTGACGGTGTCGAAAGCTTCAGTCGCCTTACGGGCGGTTTTCGCAGCAGCCATGTTCGCCTCCTATGGGGGGCGCGCTCGAGGCGCCCGTCTCAAATCAGTGGCCGCGCGATGCGACCGGGGATGGCAGATATATGTTATGCTGCAGGTGCGAAGTCAAGGTCTTTTTGCTGCAGTGCAGTATAATCATTTTCAATATATATCTCAATAGTTTAACTAATATTTAACCACCCTGAAACCGGTATTACACTGCAATGCACTCTGTGGCGTCGCTGAAAAATGCAGCAGCGACTCGGGGCGCTCGGGGCGCGGGCGAAACGTCCCATCCGGAACTGCATTTGCCGCCGGCAGAACTGCTTTTGCTCAGTTTGAATTCAGCAGCGGCGCCTTAAACGCAAACTGACGGAGATGTTTGTTAGGCACGACGTGCGCGAAAACAGCAGATGGCGGCAACGGTCGCTTAACCTGCCCTAATCAATCTGTAAGCTGCGCGGCACGCGATTTGCCTGAAAACTCCGTACCTTGAGCGGGATTGAGTGCACATGAAGCGAGCGGGTGGTTTGAGCATCTTCGGCGCTGCAGCGGCAGCGACCCTGGCGCTCGGCATGCTTTTTGGCCTCACGGCCCCGGCGGCGGCGCAGGACCGCTACGCCGCCATTGTCATGGACGCCCGCACCAATGAGGTGCTGCTGGAGGATCAAGCGGATGAAGTCCGCTATCCCGCGTCGCTGACGAAAATGATGACGCTTTACATGCTCTTCCAAGCGATCGAGCGTGGCGACCTGACCATGGAAACGCGGCTGACGGCGTCGCGGAACGCGTCGCGGCAGCCGCCATCGCGCCTGGGGTTGCGCTGCACGCGCCGGGGCGGTTGCGATTCCATCACCGTGGACCAAGCCATTCGGGCGCTGGTGGTCCAATCCGCCAACGATGTCGCGACGATGGTTGCCGAACGTCTCGGCGGCAGCGAAGCACGTTTCTCGGCGACGATGACCTCACGCGCCCGCGAACTGGGCATGACGAACACGCGTTTCGCCAATGCGAGCGGCCTGCCCTCCACACGTCACGCCACGACGGCGCGCGACATGGCGATCCTCAGCCAGGCTTTGTGGCGCGACTATCCCGAGCACTATCATTATTTCACGACGCCCAGCTTCAACTGGCGCCGCGGCGGCGCACGCAGCCACAATCGGCTGATCGGCCAAGTCGATGGCGTTGATGGCATCAAGACAGGCTACACGCGCGCCTCCGGCTTCAACCTGGCGACGATGGCCGAACGCGGCGGCCGCCGCGTTGTGGTCGTGGTGTTGGGCGGCGAGACCGCTGCGGCGCGCGATGCGCAGGTCGCGTATCTGGTCGAAGGCGCTTACGAGGAATATGCGCGGCGCGGCGACAATGTCACCTACGCCAGCCTGCCGAACCCGAGGCTCGACCTGCAGTTCGCGCCTAACGCAGCAACCGGCACCGTGACGCAAACCGCGCGCGCGACGCCGCCGACGCCGTACCAGACGTATCAAGGCATGGTGCTCGAAACGCTCGCGCCGCAAGCGCAGGCAGCCGTGGATTCGCCGATCGCGCAGGGCGATGAGGCGGATGTGGAGGCCGAGGGCGAGTTCACGGCGGAAGAAACCACCGACGAACCCGGCCAATAAGCCGATTCATTTTTTCCTGAGCAAACGATCCCGCGCGGCCGCAAGTCGCGCGGCTTCGTTATGTGAGCCGCCGCGATCGGGATGCGCGGCGCGCATCTTGGTGCGATAGGCGGCGCGGATCTCGCTCGCTCCCGCGCCGCGGGCCACACCGAGCGTCGAGCGCGCCGCGGCGTCCTCGGGATCCTCGGGCCCTGATTGTGGCGGCGGCGGCGGTGAAAACAGGCGCGGCTCCAGAACCCACGCCAACGCGGCGAGCGCGGCGAAAGCGATCGCAGGCCAGATCGAGCCGCGCAGCAACAAGAACACCGCCCCTATCCCCATCAGCACGGACGGCCAGCGGCGGATCAACAACGCCCGTTGCGCGCCGCCGAGGCGGCCCACGAGCAGCAGCACGAACACAAGCGCGATGGCGATGAAGAGTGGAAGCACGGGCGAGGGCTAGAAGCGCAGAGGCTCGCCGTCCAGCCCAGGCAGCTTCAGGGTGATAAACAGGTCCCGGAGTTCCTGGCGAGCGGCGAGGTGGGTCATGCGCATTTCGCCTTCAACACCGTCGGCGTCGAGGTCCAGGAGCGTGAGCCCTTGCGGGAAGAGCTCACGGAAGATGACCCGCTCCGATAGCCCTGGCGCCAAACGAAAGCCGATGCGGCTCGACAGCGTTTTGAGCGCGTCGCCAACGCGCTGTTTGTTCTTCGCTTCAATCTTGCTGGCGGATGTGCGGTTGCGCATCACGATCCAGTCGATCGGTTGACGCACCTCTTGAGCTTTGCGCTTGCGGCTATCCCAGACCATCTCGCTATAGATCGAGGGGCGAACGATGTCCGAATTGTTTGGGTCGATGTCGCCCAACAGGTCGAAATCGACGAAGCTGTCGTTGAGCGGGGTAATCAAGGTGTCGGCCGTGGCGTGCGCCAGGCGCGCCAAGTGGGTGTCCCCGCCGGGGCTATCGACGATAATGAAATCGCAGGTCTGCGAGAGGCGGCGAATGGCGGTGCGGAAGCTCGCCTCCTCCTCCGCCTCGGCCAAATCCATCTGACGCTGGCGGCTCTCATGGAGCTCAACCGTTTGCGGCGAGGGCAGATTCGCGCTGGCGCGACGGCCGGAAATCCAGCGGGCGCGATTTTCGATGTAGCGCGTTAACGACCGTTGCCGAACGTCCAGGTCGAGCGCGCCGGTGCGCCGCCCCATGCGCATCAGCGCGACGATGACGTGCATAGCGACGGTGGATTTGCCCGCGCCGCCCTTCTGGTTGCCGACCACGATCACGTGGGCGCGCCGGAGGCCGGTCTCGGAATCGGTGGCGTACGCGAGGCTCATACGGCCCCCGCGCGGGAAGCCGCGGCAATCCCTACATTGGATGGCGCGCACCTCGACATGGTTGATGTGTCGCCAATCTCGGTTAAGGCGCGCTTAAGCGCCTTGACTCTAGCCGGCTGGCGTAGGGATTCGGGGCATGAGCAAAGCACTCACGATCGTGCGAAACGTCGCCAGCCTCCGCGCCGAGGTCGCCCGCTGGCGCGCCGGCGGCGAGCGGGTGGAACTCGTGCCGACCATGGGCGCGCTGCACGAAGGGCACCTGTCGCTGGTGCGCACGGCCAAGGCGCGCGGCGGGCGGGTGATCGCGTCGCTGTTTGTGAACCCTCGCCAATTCGCGCCGCATGAGGATTTCGAGCGCTACCCGCGCGATGAAGCGGGCGATGCGGCGATGCTGGCGGCGGCGGGGTGCGACCTGCTGTTCGCGCCGGAGCGCGCGGTGATGTACCCGGAAGGCTTCGCGACCAATGTCATCGTCACCAACGTCTCGACGCCGCTCGAAGGGCAGATGCGACCGCACTTTTTTGGCGGCGTCGCCACGGTGGTGACGAAACTCCTCGCGCAGGCGCTGCCCGATGCGGCGTTCTTCGGCGAAAAGGATTATCAGCAGCTCTTGGTGATCAAACAGCTGGCGCGCGATCTCGATCTGCCAACCGAGATCGTCGGCTGTCCGACGGTGCGCGAGCATGACGGCCTGGCGATGTCCTCGCGCAACGCCTACCTCAGCGAAGACGAGCGCCGCGCCGCGGGGCGGCTGAACCACATACTGCACGATTCCATTCGTGCGCTGCATCGGGGCGAGGCCATCGCCGAAGTTGAAAACGAAGCCGCACGTCACGTTCACGCGGCGGGCTTCAGCAGCGTTGACTACGTGGCGGTGCGCGATGCTGCGAGCTTAGACGTGATCGACACGCTCGATCGCCCGGCGCGCATTTTGGCGGCGGCGTGGTTGGGAAAAACGCGGCTCATCGACAATATGGCGGTGTAGCGGCTTTAATTGCAGAGCCAATCATCCGGCCAATCGGGCGGATCGCTCGCACGGCGCACGCGCGGGCCGGTTGCGCCGCATGCGATGCGCGGGCGGCGCGCTTCACGTGGCGGCGGATTTTGAACAGGCGTCGCGGCTTTCATGATCGTGATGTTCACCTCGATCGGCGGCGGCGTCGTCCCGCCGCACATAGAAGGCGCTTGGCGTAACGGCGCTGTAGCGCCGACGATAAACAAGATCGCTGAAACCAGGAGCAACACCAGCGCCAAGAAGACGATCCACGGTCGCAGTTTGATGAAGCAATCCTTCGCGAGATCGTCTTCCTTCTTTTCGTCGGCCTCGATCACGTCGTAGATGTCATCAAGTTCCTGTTGCTCGGCGTCCTCTTCCACGAGTTCATCATACTGAGCTCTGTTGTGAGCCACGCGAAAGGCCACGCCTTGGCGTTCCCAATGCAGGTCGTAGCTGCGCCATCGAACAAACAAGTTCAGTAGCGCTGCAAAGAAGACGATCCCAAGGCCCGTAGAAAAGGTGGCGGCCATCGCCCCGATCGCGGCGTCGTCGCAAACTTGCCCAGACGCTTTCGCTTGATAGGTGAAGACGAGCGCGCCGGTGTGGCCGAGGATGAGCCAAGTGACGAAGCGCTGCTCGTCGGCCGCGAACAGCTCCCAATATTTGAAGGCTTGCTTGGTAGCCGTTTCCGACCAAGCTTTGGCCTCTTCCGTTTTCGCTGACATAACCGCGCCCCCGCGAGCCGACTAAAGCGGCGGCTTGGCGGTTCGCCACTCAACTCTCTCAACCAGGGAGTGTAGCGTCGCTTTCGATCCCGCACCCCAGACGAAGGGCGCGCGAGCGGGGTGACGTTCTGGGTTGGCGCGAATACGCTTCGATCATGAGCTGGGAAAAAGACATCGAAGAACTGCGCCGACGCGAAGCATTGGCCGAGCAGATGGGCGGCGAAGAGCGCGTGGCGCGGCAGAAATCCATCGGCAAGTTGACTGTGCGCGAGCGCGTCGATGCGCTGCTCGATCCAGGCTCGTTCCACGAAACCGGCAAGATCGCCGGCAAGGCGGAGTACGGGGCCGACAACGCGCTCGCGAGCTTTCGCGCCTCGCCATTCGTGGTCGGACGCGGCGAGATCGAGGGGCGGCCGGTTGTTGTGCAGGCTGATGATTTTTCGGTGCGCGGCGGCGCCGGCGACGCGGCGATCTGGCAGAAGCTTTTGTTTGCCGAACAGCTCGCCAACGAATATCGCCTGCCGCTGATCCGCTTGATCGACGGCACTGGCGGCGGCGGCTCGGTGAAGATGCTGGAGAAAGATCCGCGCACTTACATTCCGCAAACGCCGGGCTGGGAATGGGTGGTCGCGAACATGAGCGCCGTGCCTGTTGTGTCGCTTGCTCTGGGACCATGCGCGGGCTTGGGCGCCGGGCGCGTGGCGGCGAGCCATTACAGCGTGATGGTTCAGGGCTTAAGCCAGGTGTTCGTGGCGGGGCCGCCGGTTGCGAAGGCGATTGGCGAGGATGTCGACAAGGAGGGCCTGGGCGGCGCCGAGATCAACGGCAAGAACGGCGTCGTCGATGAGATTGTCACCAGTGAATCGGACGCATTCGCGGCGGCGCGCAAATTTCTCTCCTATCTGCCCTCTTCCATTCACGACCTCGCCGTACGCAAGCCGAACGGCGATCCAGCGACGCGGCGTGATCCCACCTTGATCGATGTCGTGCCGCGCAATCGACGGGTGCCGTACAAGATGCGGCGCATCGTCGAGGCGTGCGTCGATGCGGGCTCGTTCTACGAAACCGGGCGGCAATGGGGGCGTGGCGTCATCACCGGCCTGGCGCGCATCGACGGCTACAGCGTCGCGGTGATCGCCGGCGATCCGATGTTCCTCGCTGGCGCGTGGACGGCGGACGTGTGCCGCAAAGTGATCAAGCATGTGGACCTGGCGCAGACATTTCATCTGCCGGTCGTGCATTTCGTCGATTGCCCAGGCTTTGCCGTTGGCGTGAAGCATGAGCGCGCCGGCGTGGTGAAGCTGGGCGTGCAGGCGATGGCGGCGGTGTATCAAGCGCGCGTGCCGTGGTGTTCGATCGTGGTGCGGCAGGCGTTCGGGCTGGCGGGCTCGGCGATGATGAACCCGACGCGCACGAAATATCGCTATTGCTGGCCCAGCGGCGATTGGGGCTCGCTGCCAATGGAAGGCGGCATCGAGGCCGCGTACAAGCGCGACATCGAAGCCAGCGCCGATCCGGAAAAACGGCTCGCTGAAATTCGCGCCTGGGCGGAAGCGTTGCGCTCGCCGTTCCGGACGGCGGAAGCGTTCTACGCCGAAGAGATCATCGACCCGCGCGACACGCGTCCGCTGCTCTGCGAATGGGCCGAGCTTGCGCAACGCACTTTGGAGACGGGGCCAAGCGCGTTTGGGATGCGGCCTTAGAGCTTGTGCAGACGCACCGGCGCGCCTTTTGCGCGGGCGATGACCTTCTTGGCTTCCAGATCAAGCTGCACCGCCTTCATCCACCAGCCGGATTTTTCACCGCCCGGATAGAGGTCGTCCGGCAGGTGCGGCAGCACCGCGTCCTGAATTTCCGCGACCGTTAGACCTGGCGCCTTCTTCGGCGTGACCTTGAGGATCGCCGCTTTCATGGCGTCGTACATGGCCTTATCGGCGGTTTGAGTTTTGCCTGGATGATTGACGTTCTCGATCACAACGCGGGCCATCTGCGCCTCCATCAGTTCACCAGCCTAGGACGGTGCGACTAAGTCCATTCCGACATCCGCGCAAAATCTAAACTGCTTCACGCGAGCGAATAAGCCGCTCTTGCTGCAACTGGCGCCATACCGCTGTTTCGCACTGGCGCCTTCACGCCATCTATCGCGATCTCGCGGCGATCGAACGTCGCAAGCTCGCATCACGGGCAGTAACTCTCGATGATCGCTTCATGAGAATTTCTCTCGCAGTTCTGATGTTCCTCGGCGCCAGCGCATGCGCCGGCACAAACGCCGGCACGCAGTCCGCAAGGTGCGCATCGGAAGCGCATCGGCAGATGGATTTCTTGGTCGGCGCTTGGGACACTGCCTACGCGCGGACCCCCGAGCGCCCAGCCGGACGCGATGTCTATGCCCTCTCGCTCGACGGCTGCGCGTTGATGGAACACTGGACGAGCCCTGACGGGCGCGAAATAGGTATGAGCGTCAATGCATACGACCGAAGCGCCGGCGTCTGGCGATACGTGTTCACCGATAGCGTTGGCGCATGGACGCAGATGGACGGCGTCTGGGACGGCGCGGTGTTTCGATACGAAGGTGAAGCCGCCGATCGCAGCAGCGGGGGCCTAACGCGCATACGGGCGCGCATGGAACTTGCTCCGATGGCCGACGGCCGCGTGCAGCAAACGTATTTCACCCAGTCCGAGGCCGGTGATTGGGCGCCGCGTTATCAAGTTGTGATGACGAGGAGAGACTAAAAAGGCCGCGACTTGCGTCGCGGCCTTTCGTTACGCGGCTTTTCTTGCTTACGGCGTGGCCGGCGCGGGCGTCGGCGCGCTGGCGGGCGCGGCCGGGGTCGCCGGCTGCTCGGGCGCGGGTGCTGCGGGCGCGGCCGCCGGATCGGCGGCAGGCGCAGCGGCCGGCGTCGCAGCCGCAGCCGGCGCGAGTTGCGCCAAGCGGGCGGTATCGCCTTCTACGAGATAATAGATCTCGCGGTTGACCGAGCCCTGCGCTTGCGTTGCATCGTCGTTGTAAACTTCGAACGAACGGCCTTGCGTCAGACGCGCGGCGGCGATCAGCGCTTCCATGCGGTCATAGGTCGGGATCACGTCTTCTTCGGTGCCCGTGTAGTCGACACGGATGGCTTGGCCGGCCGGCGTTTGGCCAGCGGCGCCCACTGCGAGCACGCGCGGAGGTGTGCCGGTGTACGGGAGGCCGATTTGGAAGCAATATTGGTTGTTGGCTTCGTCCCACGACGTTTCAACCGCGACCGGCGGGCCGGCTTCGCGCAGATTGTGACGCGCCATGATCGGACGCAGCGCCAGCAGCGATTGCGCGACGACTTCCTTGATCGCGGCAGCGTCCTGCGGGCTGCAGTTTTGCACGTAGAAGAACGGACGCGCTTCCACATTCACCACCGTGTACTGCAAGCCGACGAAGCTCGCCGCTGGCAGCGCGGTGAGGTCAGCCGTCACGGTGGTGGCGGCGGCTTCGGCAAGCGGGCCGACACCTGCGCCGGTGATGGCGCCGAAGCGGTTGAGCGGGTTGGCGCCGAGATCCTTGGCGAGCGCGAGTTCAACGCGCGAACCTTCGCCCTCTTCCGAAACGGTGTAAGTCGCCGTGCCTGTGCCGCCTTCGGCGTAGGCGACGTTGGCGACAACGACGTTGTCCGCCGCTGAGGTGACTTCGTTTTGCGTCACGCCTTCGGCGATGACAGTGCCCGCTGGCGTGGAGGCCAAGCGTGCGAACACGCTCGAAGCCGGGCGCTCAACCGTGAAAGTCTGCGTGCGCGTCGCTTGGCTCGGGAGCACGAAGAACGCCGCGCCCACAGCCACCAACACGATGACCACCAAGATACCTAGAATACGTCCCACCGCGCCCATCGCTGTCCTCCATGGCTTCTGCCGAGCGCCGCCGTCCTAGCAGGTCACCCCCTGCCCGCAAAACCCCAAAAGCGGATGGCGCCGGGCGGCAAACGGGCCGCTGTGACGCAAAATCCAACCCTTTCAGCTACTTTCGCCTTGCCGGGGGCAGTGCGCTATGGTCGCCCATGCCCAACAGGGAGGCTTCGCGCCGATGAGTTCCGACAAATCCGTGACGTATGGCGGCTATCTGCGATTGCCGGAATTGCTGGCCTGCCAGCAACCCACCAGCGGGCGTCACGACGAGATGCTGTTCGTCATCCTCCATCAGACGATGGAATTGTGGATGAAGCAGACGCTGCATGAGATCGACGCGGCGCAAGCAGAGATCGCGCGCGGCGAATTGGTGCCGGCGTACAAAAGTCTTGCCCGCGTCTCGCGCATCCAAGCCGTGATGACGCAAGCGTGGGATATCTTGGCGACGATGACGCCGGCGGATTATTTGGCCTTTCGCAACGTGCTGGGGACAAGCTCCGGCTTTCAGTCGGCGCAGTTCCGGACGTTGGAATATCGCTTAGGCCTGAAGGACGACGCGTTTCTCAAATTTCAGGACGCGGGCTCGTCCGAACGAATTGCGATGGAAGCCGCGCTCGACGCGCCGAGCTTATACGATGAGACCATCGCGCAATTGGCGAAGGCGGGCTTCGCTATTTCCGACGCCGTGCTGAAGCGACCGCGCCGGGCGCGATACGAAGCCAACGCAGACGTGGAAGCCGCGTGGATCGCTGTTTATCGCGATACGCAAAAATACTGGGCGCTCTACCAACTGGCGGAGAAATTGCTCGATCTCGACGATGCGTTGCTCACTTGGCGCCACAAGCACGTGCTGACGGTCGAGCGCGTGATCGGCATGAAACGTGGAACCGGCGGAACGGAAGGCGTGGCGTATCTGCAGCAGACATTGCTGCGGCGCGCGTTTCCGGAAATCTGGTCGATGCGGACGAAACTATGAAATCGTACAAACATCTTTTCTCACGCGCGCTCGCAGCGGCGCCGGGGCGGCTGCATTTCGCGGCGCATTCGCACCATTTGTGGCCCGATGCGTCGTATGAAGGCCATGTCGCGGCGTGGGACGACGCGGCGCGGCTTGCGGATCGCAAATGGGAGAAAATTTTCGGCGAAGTCATTCCGGCCGCGCGCGCACACATCGCTGATGAACTGAAACTGCCCGATCCGAATACGATCGCGTTCGCGCCGAACACGCACGAGTTGGTGGTTCGCTTGTTCTCGGCGCGGCAATCGCGCCCGCCGCTCGACGTGCTGACGAGCGACGGCGAGTACCACGCTTTTCGTCGTCAGGCCGCCCGCTGGGAAGAGCAAGGCATGGTGCGCAGACGCATCGTACCTTGCGAACCGTTCGATACGTTCACCGAACGCTACCTCGCCGCAATGAAAGAAAAGGCGCCGGACATCGCCTTCGTAAGCCACGTGATGTTCAAGACCGGACTCCGGTTTGACGGCATTGAGGAAGCGGCGTCTTACGCTTCGCCTGATGGCACGTGGGTCGTGATCGACGGCTATCACGGCTTCATGGCGCTGCCGTGCGATCTCTCGCGCGTTGCCGATCGCGTGTTCTACGTCGGCGGCGGCTACAAATACGCGATGGCCGGCGAAGGCGCAGGCTATCTGCACGCGCCGCCGGGATTTGGTGCGCGCCCAGCGAACACCGGCTGGTTCGCGGAGTTCGCGCACATGGAGGCCAAACCCTCCGGCGTGCCCTATTCCACGGACGGCATGCGCTTCATGGGGGCGACGTTCGACGCGACCGCGCTTTATCGCCTGAACTATGTGCGCGACATGCTCGCGCGCGAAGGCTTGGACACCGCGGCGATTTGCGCGCGTGTTGAGGCGTTGCGCGATCGGCTCGAAGCGGCGATCGGCGCCGGCGAAGCGGGCGTGTTGCGTGAAGCGGAATTGCTGCGCCCAAACGCGAGTGGTCCGCGCTCACGCTACCTCGCGCTACGCGATCCGCGCGCGACGGAATGGAAGGCAAAGCTGTTTGAAAGCGACGTGATTACCGATGCGCGCGACGATGTCCTGCGGATCGGCTTGGCGGTGTATCATGATGCAGAGGATGTGGGGGCGTTGGCGGGGAAGATCGCGAGGGCGCTGGGCTAACGTCCATTCTCCCCTTGAGGGGAGAAGGTGGCCGACGAGCGAAGCGAAGTCGGACGGATGAGGGGAACGCGACGGAGTCAGGATGAAGCGCGATGAAAACGCTGTCGCTCGCGCGCGTGCTGGCCGGCACGAGCCAACGAACGCCGAGCTGAATCTTTGGGCGTTGCTTCGCGATCGCCGCTTGATCAAGCGAAAGTTTCGCCGTCAACACGTGATCGGTCGCTACGTTGTCGATTTCGCCTGCCCCGCCATCAAGCTCGTGATTGAGGTAGATGGACCATCGCACGACGCGGCGGAGCAACGCGCGTTTGACGAACAGCGGACGGAATATCTTCAGCGATCAGGCTGGCGCGTGCTGCGCGTGACCAACACCGACGTCTACACGGCGTTCGGCGAAGTTGAAGCGATTATCGTGTCGGCTATCGGGGACTAAGGCCCCTCATCCGGCCGCTGCGCGGCCACCTTCTCCCCTCAAGGGGAGAAGGGACGAACCTACCAAGCCCCCAGCTCCACCAATTGCCGCCGCAGATGCTCCGGCAAATCGGCGCCGCCGCCGGCGGCTTTGAGGTCGGCGGGGGCGTCCTTCGGATCGAGGTAGCGCCAGCCTTGGAAGGCGCGGCGCGGTTGCGGCACGGTGCGCACCAGCTGCGGATCGAGGTAGAGGCCGCAGCGTTGGCCGTGATCGTCGGTCACGTCGGCGATCTCGACGATGCGTTGACGCACCAGCACCACGCCCTTGATCACCCAATAGAGCGAGCCGCCGGCGAGCACATCATCGGCGCGCTTGGGCCACATGCGCGTACCGCAATGCGGGCGCTTGCGCTTCTTGATCTGGCCCTTCTGCCAAACCGCGAGATCTTCCACGGTGTCGGCGCCGACGCAGAGTTTGACGATGTGGAGGCTCATTCGGAGCGAAGATAGAGTGACTCTCTCCATTCGCCACCCATCCCCGGATGCGACCCCGCATTTGATGCGGGGGAGCAGTCCGGGGCCCATAAACGCAAGCCGTTCAGAACGCACTGAACCGCAAGTGTTTATGGGCCCCGGGCTCGATGCTGCGCATCGCCCCGGGGATGGGTGAAATTGGAAATGTCGGCGGCGGGCTTGCCGGGGCGTCCTGGGGCCAGCGATGCTGCCCGCCTGTGGGCGGCGCCGCAGGATGGAGATGCCAATGCCGAGATTTGTCGCCGTTTATACCGGCACGCCTGAGTCACATGCCGCGTCCGGCTGGGATCAACTCGACGAAGCGACGCGCAAGGCCCGCGAAGCCAAGGGCATGCAGGCCTGGATGGATTGGGGCGCCAAGTACAAAGACAAGATCGTCGTTCACGGCGGCCCGCTCGGCAAAACCAAAAGCGTTGGCAAGGACGGCGTGCGCGACATCCGCAACAATCTGGCGGGCTATATCGTCGTCGAAGCGGCCTCCCACGAAGAAGCCGCAGCGATGTTCGAGAACCACCCGCACTTCGCGATCTTCCCTGGCGAGTCCGTGGAAGTGATGCCGGAGCTGCCTATACCGACGCTGAGCTAGTTGACGCGTGAATAGGAATGTTGCTGGCGACGCTATTGGTCGCCAGTGACGACAACATAGTCTGGCTCGACGCCATCTTCGTGGCCGCACCATTGACAGCGAAGGCGCCCTGTGGACGCCATCTGCCAGATCGCGCCATTCTGATAGGAACCGAGCACCTTCGCCGCGCCAAAATGGCGCGGACGCTCGGTTCCCGTCGGCATCCACCACGGCAGTTTCGCCCACGGCTCTTTAGGTCCGCTGGCGAGGAAGGAGTACGGCTTCACCTCGGCAAACAACCGTCGCCTACACCTGTCGCATTTGCGCCAGAGCCACACAATGCCGCGCGGGACGAACATAACCGCAAAAACGGTCAACATCATCAACGGGCGATCAAGGATGAACCGCAACACGTCCGGCCGTGTAAAGACAACACCGAAAACAATCGCGAAGAGAAACACGACACTGCAGATCGCGCCTATTGCAGCGGCTATGCACAGCATTCGCGTCTGAATTTGTCGATCAAACAACAAGGTTTAATTCCCGTCCGGATCGTCCGCCACCGCGCGCAGTTTGCGCATGGCGGCGGCGATTTCGCGGTCGCTGGCGTGCGGAGAGCGTTCGAGGCCGGACGCTACGCCATCATAATCGGCTTCGTTCTTGTTCTGAGAGAGCTTTCGCTTGGCTTCGATTTTGTCGACGCTGAGCGTGACGCCGACGATGGCGCGCAGCATCGCGTCGATATAGGCGCGTGGCGCATCTTCGATGGTCCATGCGTCGTCGCGCGTGCGTTCGTGGCGGTCGGAAAGCGCGCGCACGATTGCTTCCAGACCCGCGGCGTCGCTGAACCATTCGATGGTTCCGGAGAGATGCACGACTTCATAGTTCCAAGTCGGCACGGTTTTGCCGTGCTCGAGCTTGGACGGGTAAAATCCTGGCGACACGTAAGCTTCGGCGCCGCCCAGCACTGCGAGCGCGCGGCCGCTGGGTGTGAGCGTGTGGTGCGGATTGGCGCGGGCGATATGCCCGGTAAGCGATTGGCGCACTTTGTCCCAAATCATAGGCAGGTGCGTGCCGAAGGGCGCGCCATCGGCGCCGACGCTGATGAGCAAAGCGGCGTGGCGAGCGCTGAGGCGCTCGACCAGCGCGTTCGCGTCTTCAGGCGCGAAATGCGCGGAAACGTACATTTCTACTCCGCGGCGATGGCGGCGCCGTGTTGCTGCGCCTCGGCCCATTCGCGTTTGATCGAGGCGCTTGTCTTGCGCGAACCGTCCGGGCTCCAGCCCGGTGGGCCAAACATGTAGCCCAACACTTCGCGCAGATTCTTAGCGTGGCGCACATCGCGGAAAATGCCTGCCCATTCATGGAAGGCGACGCGGAACGGATTGAAGGTGCCGAGTTGCGAGACGATGCCGTAACGCGGCTTTTCGTTGGCGTCCTCGGGAATGAAACTCCCGAACAGGCGATCCCAGATGATGAGAACGCCAGCGTAATTGGCGTCGAGATAACGAGCGTTGATCGCATGATGCACACGATGGTGGCTGGGCGTGTTCATCACCCACTCGAACGGGCCCATCCGATTGATCGCCTCGGTGTGGATCCAGAACTGATAGACAAGGCTGAACGCCTGGAACATCAGCACCATCGCCGGCGGGAAGCCGATATAAACGAGCGGCAGCCAGAAAATGAAACTGAGGCCCAGCGTGCCTGTCCAGGTTTGGCGCAGCGCCGTGGTGAGATTGTAGTGCTGCGACGAATGATGGATCACGTGGCTGGCCCAGAACCAGCGGCGTTCGTGGGCGATGCGATGGAACCAATAATACGCCAAGTCCTCCGCGAAAAAACACGCGACCAGAACCGGCCACGTCCAGCCGAGGTCGAACAGGCGAAACTGCGACACCCAGAAATAGCTGGCGATGGCGAAGCCGCCGACCAGGATCCCCATGATCTGGTTGCCGAGCCCCATCATCAAGCTCGATGCGGAATCCTGCGCCTGGTAACGCCCCTTCCCCGTGAAGCGCACATAGACCATCTCGATGATGATCAGCAAAACGAAACCGGGCACCGCGTAGGTGATGATGTCGGGGATGTCGAACGGCGCTGGGACCGGCTCTCTCACGTTTGCTCTCCCGCCAGGGCCTTCAGCCAAGATGGCGCTTCTTCCTTGAGCTTTAAGTTTAGCGCCGGGAAGCCGATGTCGGCAAACGCCAGCACCGCCTGTCCGTCGCGCAAGCGCAGCTTCGCGGCGTCGGCGGCGATGAGGCGCAGCGAAACGCCGTCCGCCATGACGCGGGCGATCAGCAGTTTGCCGTCAGCCAAGCGCGCGAGCGCCGCGCGTCCATCGGCGGCGAACACAGCGTCAGCAATGCGGGCTTTCGGCTCAGCGGTGGAAAGCTCGTTTGCAAGCGTTTCGGCGTCGAGTTTGGCGGCTTGGCGAAACCCCATCAGGAACGCGATCAGCACCAAGAGCGCGACGACCGCGGCCGAGCCCGCAGTGACGATGGCGTCCGTGGCTGACATCTAGCCGGTGAGCCCCAGAACGATGATCGCCACCAAGAAGAGTGACGCCGCGATAACGGCGAAGATGAGCATGAAGAATGTGCGCCAAAGCGCCGACCACCAGCCGAGCGCGTACGCGCCCTTCAAATGGAAGAACGTATGCACCGGCAGTGCGGTTAGGATCAGCCATCCGGTGAGGAAATTCGTGTAGGTGTTCGTCGCGACGAATGCGATCAGCACGAACAAGAGCGACGCGAAGCAGAGCGCGTAGAGCGCATAAACCACGTGATCGTAGAGCGTGAGGCCGCGCTTCCAGACGAACAAGAGCCAGATGAAGGGAAGCGATATCGGCACAAGCAGAAACGAGAATTTGTAAGCCGCCTGTTGGACTTTGTAGAGCGCGAGATCGGGGTTCTCGAGCTTCTTGAGGATGCGCTCATCGAGCGATGGAAAGCCGGTATTGACTGTAATCTCGCCATTGCGCGCGCCGCGCTGCACTTGCTGCTGCCAAGTTTGATCTTCCTCGGTGACGGTGACGCCGTCGACGGTGGTCTCGACGGTGACGCCCTCTTGCGTCTCGCCGGATTCGGCCTGCGTGATCGCCGCCTCGACGCGCGCAAGCGCCGCCTCGCGGCGCGCCACCTCTTCCTGGGCGAGGCGCACTTCCATGCGTGCGAGGCGCTCCTCGAGACCCGCAGGTTGGTTAGGATCGGGATTGGCGAGCTTCTCGGCGAGTTCGCGCTCGGCTTCCGTCACGTCCTCGCGGGCTTCCGTGAGCGCGGCCTCAGCGCCCGCGCGCGTTTGAGTTCCGTCGAGTTCCAAGTCCGGCGCGGGGCTGCCGGTGAAGGCAAACACGGCGAACATGAAGAAGATCGTGAATAGGAACAGCGCCAACGGAGAGATGTAGCGTGCACGCTGACCGTAGATGTAATTTCGCGTCAGCGTGCCGGGGCGAAAGATCACCATTGGCAGCGTACGCCACGCCTTGGTGTCGAAGTGAATCACGCCGTGGAGGAATTCCTCGAACACGTGGGCAAGCGTGCGGTGGGCGTGCGCGGCCTGCCCGCAGGCGTGGCAGTACGCACCCTGGAGATCAGACGCGCAATTGAGACATTTGCCGTCGCCGGATCCATGCGCCTCGCGCCCCTCAATGGCGCCAGCTACCAGACCCGCCGTCGCCATCGCGCCAGCTGCTTCGAATTCACCGCTCATCGCCCGACCTTCCCCCTGTCGTGCTTAGCCTCTCGCAATCGGGCTTCAAGCCCGCGCATCCCGCCGCGATGGGCCCGACGTGGACGTTTCGTCTTCCGCGCGCGCGATGTAGCCCAACGGCCCGCGCATGACAGCCATTGCTTCGCGCGTTGGACGGGCCGCGGGCGGCGCCTTGATCGCATCGGCCGTCAGCGTGATCAACGCTTCATCCTCCAGCGCCAGCGTCGCCAAGCCCTCGGCCTCCTCAATCGTGCGCGCCCATACGTAGACCGCCGTAACCGCGCCGACGTAGCGTTCGGGCCATTGCTTGGCGCGGCGGTCAAACTCGGCTTCCACCACCACACGCCAAAACGGCATGCGCGCGCGGACGAGCTTCCAGCGATGGAGCGCCGCCCAGAAGCCGCTCGGACCGCGCTTCAGCATCACGCGGCCTCCAACAAACGCAGCACAGCGGCGGGGCGTTCAGCTTCCGGCGTCTCGAACAGTTTCAGGAACTGAACGCCAGCGAAGAAATACTCGAAATCCTCGGGTGGCGTTGCGTCCTCGACGAACACCGGCACCAGCTTCTTGTGGTAGCGATCGGCGAGATAAATCTCGCGCTTGACGTGATCACTCTCGAACGCAGCCTTCGAGCACATCACCAGCACGCCCTTGGCGGACCTGATCGCGCGTACGATTTCACCGGCCCAACCATCGCCGGCGGCGATGCCTTGCTGATCGACCCAGAATTTACGGCCCTCTGCTTTCGCCGCTTCGATCACCGGCATCACTTTGTCCGAGTTGGCGCGCGCATAAGACACAAATACGGCGTCGTCCTGCGGGGGCGCGGGCGCCTCCTCGGGCTCCGCGTCGGAAGCTGCTGCCCCGCTCCCGGCGCGTGGGCGCGTGAACATACTGGCGACCGACGCCGCGATGGCGCCGAACATGACGAGGATCGCGGCGAGGAAGAGCCACATCGTGACGCCGCCCGGCAGACCGTAGCGCACACCGAATGCGTCAATCCCGGCGAGCAGATCGGCGAACGTGCCAGGCGTTGGGCCGATGCGATTGGCGAGCCAAATCGACACGCTGGCCGCGAGTGCAAGCAGGCCGGGCAGGATCATGGCGATCGTCAGCAACGCCCCGCCCATGCCGCTTCTGCGCGCTGTGGGCTGCGGCGGCGAAGCGGGTGGCGCACCTTGCGGGCGCGGCGCCCGCAGCAATGTTTGGATTTGGTTGGCGAGTTCGTTCCACTTGAACTCACGTTGTGCTTCGAAGCTCGCGTCCACTGCGGGCAGATCACGCAAGCCCACCGGCGCGAAGGCGTGGTCGAGCTTCACCAGGATGAGCCGATTTTCCGTCCAGGCATCGAGCGCACGCTGTTCCAGCCGCAAACGGTGTGGCGAGAACACGAAGTCTTGCGAAAGCAGCAAGATAAACACATCGCTCGATTGCAGCGGCCGCAATGCAGTTTGACCGTCGTCGAGCTCGGAGAAATGCCCGCGGCGCTCCAGGAATTTTTCCAGCCCTTCGGCGGCGTCCTGGTTCTTGGGCGCGTGGGCGATGAACACGGTCATGGGGAGCGTCTTAGCATGGCGCCTCGGTTCGGCCAGGGCCGCTTCAGCGGCTCAGCGCGCTCAATGGTCGATCTGTTGCATCCAAGTCAGGGTGCGGCGCGCATCCTTATGACGCGGAGGGAAAATCCATGTTTCTGCGTCGGTTCGCACCGGTTCTGTTGGCGGCGTTGGCTTACTCACAGGCGGCTGCGGCGGAGGTTGTGATCACGATCAACACCTCAATGGCGGATCGGACCCTGGCGCTGGTGTGCTCCGGCGCCGAGGTCGACGAGACGGCGGTGCGCGCTTCAGAGGTCGTGCAAGCGCAAATCCAGCACAATCTACGGCTCCGGGACACTGCAACGATGGATGCGTACGTGGCGGCGTTGCGTGCAGCCTCGGCGTGCCAGGCGCCAGCGGACGACCCGTTTCGCATCGGCGATGTGATCGCCAACCGCGCCGCCTACCGCACCAAGATCGATGCGCTCAAGGTGCGCCAAGACGAGATCGCCGCGGTGGCGGCGGCGCGCATCGAGCCGTACCTGCCAGCAGGCATGGATTATCGCGGCGACGTGGTGCTGGCGGTGCCGTATTTTTCGTGCGGCGGCTTTGCCGCGCGCGGCCGCTTCTTCATCGACGTACGCTGCCTCGCTGACGATATCAGCGCTGATAACGAAGCCCTGACCATGCTGGTGACGCACGAAACCTTTCACGCGATCCAGGAACAGGTCTTGTTTCAGCCAGAAGTTGGCCCGAACACGACGACGCACGGCGCGCTTGAGAGCCTCTTCAGCGCGCTGATCACCGAAGGAACGGCCACCTATGTCGGTCGGGCAGACGCGGTCATGCCAGCCACGGGCGGGGGCATGCTGACGCAGATCAACCGCCGCTTCGCGGGCGACAACGCCCAGCGCATGCGCGCCAATTTTTCGCTGCTGACCATGCTGTTCGACCATGTTCGACGGGCCCGCGACCCGGAACCGACCGTGCGCGATGCGTATTCGATCGGCTTCTCCGGCGGGACCTACCAGGAAATGGGATATTTCGTCGGCGCGCAAATGGCCGGCGACATTGAGCGCGCGTGGGGCCGAGACGCCCTTGTCTGCGTGATGCGCCTGCCGCCCGAGCAATTCGTGCTCGCGCACGACGCGGTCGCGGCGGCATCGACGGCGGACCCCGCCCTGCTCCGCCTGGGCCCGGCTGCGGAGGACGCGGCGCGTTACGTGGCCCGGCGGCGCGGCGGTCAGCACGGGTACGCCGCCTGTCGAGGGTAACATCACCCCTCATTGCGCCTTAACGAACCGGGCCTATCGTTAGCCCCGGTCACCCCATGAAGCCTCGTCTTGCCGAAATACCGTTTTTAAGCGCCGCAGACCCCGATCTGCTGGCGGCGATGGACGATGAGACGGAATGGTTTTCCGTCCCGGCAGGCTGGTCGGTGCTGAACGCGGGTGCGGCGCCCGATGGGGTCTGGTTTCTCGTTTCCGGGTCTCTGGCGGCGTTCAAGCCGGTAGATCGTGGCGACCACCAATTGCTCGGCTATATCCGCCCCGGCGAGCCGGTGGGCGAAATGGCGCTGATCGCCCGCGAGCCACACTCGGCCAGCGTCTTCGCGATGCGCGACAGCGAATTGCTGAAGCTATCGCCGTCCGCGTTCGAGCGCTTGGTGCAACTTCATCCCAAGCTCATGGAGCACATGGCGCGGCTCATGCTGACGCGCGCGCGCGCCAACAACCGCTCAAGCCCGCGCGCCGAACCGAAGGTGTACGCCTTCATCGCCACGTCGCCGACCATCGATCTGATGTTGCGCGCCAAGACGTTGCAGGCGGCGTTGAAGCGGCTGGGCAAACGCGTGGCCATCATTGGCGAAGAAAGCCAGGGCATGGAGAGCGTCTGGTATGACGCGCTCGAACACGACAACGACGCCGTATTCCTGATCACGCCCATCGCCGACACACATTGGTTCCGCACCTGCCTGCGGCAGGCCGATCGCATCTGGTTGTTCGCACGCGCCGATGCGCGCCCATCGCTGCCGCTGCTGCCGACGGAGGAGCCATCGCCGGCGCGGCAATTCCGGCTGATCGACGTCGTGCTGCTGCATCACGGCATGGACCGCAAAGCCGCCGGCACGAACGAATGGCGCGAAGCGTGCGATGCGGCGCGGCTGTTCCATTGGCGCGGCGTCGACGACGCCGACAGCGCACGGCTGGCGCGTGTGATCGCCGGGCGCTCGATCGGCCTCGTGCTTTCGGGTGGCGGCGCCCGCGCTTACGCCCACATCGGCGTCGTAAGAGCGCTGCGCGAAGCGGGCCTGCCCTTCGACGTTGTCGGCGGCACCTCGATGGGCGCGATCATCGCCGCGTGCGTGGCGATGGGGTGGGACGACAACGAGATCGAATGGCGCATCCGCAAAGCGTTCGTGGAGAGCAATCCGCTGGGCGATTACATGCTGCCGGTTGTCGCGCTGACGCGCGGACGTCGCGTGGAGGACCGGCTGCAAGAGCATTTTGGCGAGACGTTGATCGAGGACCTCACGGTCCCGTTTTTCGCGGTATCGACCAATCTGGCGCAGAACGCCATCCGCGTGCATCGCGGCGGCACGCTGCGGAAAGCACTGCGTGCGTCGATTTCCCTCCCGGGCATTCTGCCGCCGGTCGTTGACGGGCCACAAAGCCTGCTGGTGGACGGCGCGGTGCTGAAGAATTTCCCGGTGGATATTCTGAAGGACATGCATCGCGGGCCGATCATCGGCGTCGACGTAGCGCGACGCGACACCATCGACCCCGAAGATTTCCGCGACCCGCCGGGTTTCTTCGGCTGGATCGCCGCGCACGGCCTGCAAGCCCCGCCGCCGATGGTATCGCTGTTGATGCGCGCGGCGACCATCGCCGTCGATCCGTGGGAGGGTCGCTCCGGCGCAGACATGCTGATCGCGCCGGAAATGGCCGACATGGATATGCGCGAATGGAAGCGCTTCGACGACGTGGTCGCTGCCGGCTACGAAGCAGCGGTGGACGCTCTCCAACGCCCGCACGGCCTCTTCCAGACAAGCGGCCCCGAAGTCGGCGACTGGACGACGAACGACACGCTCGAAGCAGCCGAATAAACTAGCGTAGCGCGATAGCGCCGCTATGGTCCCGCGCCGAGGGACTGATGCGAAACCTTTTCTCCGCCGCCGCGCTGTTTGCGCTCGCCGCCTGCGGCCAAACCGAAACCGGCGCGCCCGCTGCCTCCACTTCTACTTCCGCCTGCGCGCGAGAGGCGACCCACGAGATCAGCTGGAGCAGCGAGGACGCGGCCGACATCGTCACCGCCAGTTCAAGCGGCCCGAGCTGCGCGCAAGCCGTGGTGACATTGATCGCTCGCGACGCGGACGGCGATCCGCTGCTGGCGTTCTCCTCCAGTTATTACGATCTCACCGCCGGCGGCGTTGGTCCGGAGGGGCCGGCGGCGGTGTCGGACGAACAGATGGATACGTTCCTGCAAGGCTGGGCCAATGTTTCGCTCATGCCGTCCAGCGAATTGCCGGAATGGCGCGAAGGCGCTGCGACGCTCACGGAAAGCGTGCAGGGCTTTTCCTACGACACGCCGTTTGGCCGTGAGGCTTATGAGATGCTGCGCACGAGCGGCCAGACGCTGCTGTGCTACGCCGCTTCGGCCGAAGGCTCGCAATGCCTGATCATGGATCCAGCTACGCAAAGCTCAATTCCATTCGTGGCGTTCGGCCCGTGAGGCTGCCGCTTGTTTGCGCCGCGCTGGCGTCGCTTCTCTCGTGCGCGCCGCAAGAGCGTGCGGGTGCATGCGATGTGCGGCATGAGCGGGAGGTGATGTTCGCCAATGGCGGCGCGCAAGAAACCGTCACCGCGCGCGCGTTCGGCGCATCGTGCGACAAAGCCATCGCACTCTACACGATCCATGATGGTGAGGGCCATCCGGTGTGGTCGTGGACTGCGCCGATGGCGCGCGCGTTCGGCGATCAATTCGCCGCCGCCGAAGAAGAACAATTGACCACGTTCATTGAACGCTGGGCGCAGCCGCACATCACGACCACTGAGGAAGCTCCGCCTTGGGGTGCGCTGGAGCCTGGACAAACCACGCTCGACGAACTCACCTACGACGACCTGCGCGCGCGCAACCTGCCGATGCTGTGCCATCTCACAAGCGTCGCGCGCGAAAGCTGTGTGTTCTGGGAACCGGCGGCCGGCGGCGCCGGGCTGCTTTACGAACGCCTCGCCACCGCGGCCGAGGAAGAAGCGGGCTAGCCAAACACGCGCTTGAGTGCTTGGCGCTGCCCGTGGCGCGCGCGAATTTCGCCGCCGTCGCGTAAGCGCCGCACTTCATCGCGTCACGCAGCACATCTTCACCATCGCCCTTTTCGCGCGCCGAAATCGCACCTACCTTTCTCGTCACCGGCGGCTTGCGCCGGCATTTAAGAAAGGAGGTGATCCATGTCTCATTGTCACCAGTTGGGGATGATTACACAGGCTTGGACCACCTCGAGCGCGAGCTCGGCGGGGGCTAAGGCCTAACGCTTTTCGTCCTCGGGGACAGACAATGGAGAGGCCGCTTCGGGACGCCGGGGCGGCCTCTTATCATTGCGGCGCTTGGAAGTCGCGAATGACGTAGCCCGCGATACGCTAGGCGCCATCGACGCGCCCCAGAAACCATGTCGTCTCTTCGTCCGCCCAGCGGCGGAACGGTTGGCGCCGGTATCGCGGCTGACGATCACCGCCGCGTCGCCACGGATGCTCACCGACACAATTTCTGAAGCGCTATGGTGGGGGCCCGCTTCGCGCAAGTAGTTCGCCGGCCAATCGGCCAAGCCAGGCCTTACGCGAAATAAATGTGCGCGCACGCGATTGTCGGCCGCACCGGCACTGCTCTCATCGGCAATAAGAAGCTTGGGCCGAGCGCCTCGGCAGCAGCCTCTGGCCGGTTTTCAGACAACGCCAAATGAAAGCCGTTCAGCACGCTCACCACATCGGCGCGCTCATCGGCACGCGCGGGCGCGGCGCAACCGACAGCCAACAAAAGCGCGAGCGCGATGGCGAGTGTTCTCATGGCGCCATGCCCGCGCCTCGGCGCCGGTTCGATCAACGCCATTGCGTTCAAAGGCGCCCCCGCCGCGACGGACGCCTAACGCCTATGCGTCCCCTTCTTCGCGGCGCTCTTTCGCTTCGAGGCATTGCGCTTGCGGGTCGCGGCAGCCTTCTTCGCCGCCTTCTTGCGCGCAGCCTTCTTGGCGGGGATAGGGCTATCCTCGACATAGTCCGGCTTGCCCTTGCGCTTGGTGGACGCGAACTCGTCAAGCTGCTTTTCGCTCATCGAATCGTACATCTGCTTTGATGCGCCCTTGAGAGCTGCGCGTTTGGTTTCGCCGCGTTTGGCGGCAAGCGCTGCGCCTGCGGCTTTCTGTTGGGCTTTGGATTTGGCGGGCATGGGGTCTCCTTGAGCCCCCGCGCGACGCCGATCCAAGCGCATGCGCGTGAAAAAAATGAGGCGGGATTGCTCCCGCCTCTAGGATGACCAGCACTCAAAACCTGAAACGCGATTACGCGCGCTGCGCGACCGGGCGACGCGCGAAGCCAAGCCCCGCCAGCGTCAAAGCAGCGATGCCAGGGATGGCCAGGGCCATGCCCGCCATCAGATCAACGGCGTCGGCAGGCGTAGAGAACATCGTCCAGCAACCGAGACCGACAAGGCCAAGCCCGAACAACGACAGCGCGCCAAGGCCGATGACATCGGCCGGCTTGGTGAACTCCATGCGAAAAGATTCGGCCTGTACCGACGCTTCAACGACGCGTGCAACAGGCTTCGCGTGAGCTGTCACGATTTCATCCGCCTCGGCGATTTCTTCCTCGGTGGCGACGCGGGTCAGCAAGAGGGCGGCCGTCGCGGGTTCGGATTTCAGCACTGCGGTGATGATCTCGGCGTCGCTCGGCTTTGGCTTGGCTTTGCGCTTTGGCTTGTCGGTGATGATAGCGGCGCGCGGGCCAGCGGCGGCGGCGACGCGCTTGGACGGGGCGCCGAGGATGGCGGCGGCGTGGTCGATCTTCGCGCGCAGCAATGCGGACGGTGCGGGTTCACGCGCGCAATCTTGCAGATAGAGCGCCTTCTCAGCGGCGCGGCGGCGTACCAGCGCGCCGACGATTTCGAGTTCGCCTTGTACATCGCCCTTGCGCCACGCATCCATGGCACAGGCGGCGGCGACGATGTCGCCTTTGTTGGTGTGGCGGAGCACGTCGCTTTTCGCGAACGCATCCGCGCCAACTGAAAATGCGAACGACACCAAGGCGTCGAACTGCGACTGCGACACGTCGGCGGTGAGCTTCTCGCTCACCAATTCTTCGACCTCAGCTACGTCGAGCGCCAGCAGCGCCGAAGCTTGCTCTTCACTCACGGAATCACCGGGCTCGCCCGCACGCACGTGACCGTGGCCGACAACCCAATTGCCATCAGGCAATTGCGCGGGCTCGGCGCGGAAGCCTTCATGCTCACGGACGAGCGCGAGGCCGGTGTTCGAGATGGCGTGACGCGGCATGGTCTTTACCTTGTTGTCTCGCCCACGCGCGCCGAATTGGAGCAGCCAACGCCGTGGACTTCCCCAAACAGGCAAGTGTGGCGCCACGTACGCACGCCATGCGCGATTTTTGGTTGACGCGCTGGTAGTGATGAAGGTGGTGAAACTCAGCGTCAGCTGAACATCACGTCGCGCGCGCTCGGCACCAAATGCTGGCCGCCGTCCACCGGCAACAACGCGCCGGTGATGTTGTCGGCGGTGGCGAAGAAGGCCACGGCGTCGGCGACCTGCGCCGGTGTTGCGCCCCGCCCAGTTAGCGTCCGGCTGTGGACACGCGCGAAATTCTCGGCTGTCTGGTCGCCACTCGGCAACATCAAGCCCGGCGCGATGCAGTTAACGCGCACATTCGGCGCAAGCGCCATCGCCAAGGTCGCGGTGGCGTGCGCAAGGCCAAGCTTGGCGAGCGTGTAGGACAGAAAATCCGGATTGGGGTTCAGCACTTTCTGGTCGGCGATGTTTACCACGAAACCGCGCCGGCCATCGGCCGCGAAACGCCGCGCGAGGTAGATCGGCGCGATCAGATTAAGCCGGATTTGGCGTTCAGCGGCGTCGAAGGTGAACGTATCGATCCGGTCCTCGATAAAGCTTGCGGCGCTGTTGACCACGCCTGACCAGTCTCCGCGCGCGGCGAGCTTAGCGGCCATTGCGTCAATCTCACCTTCCCGCGAAAGGTCGGCACGCACGGTTTCGGCGCGCCCACCGCTGGTGATGATGCCCTTCGCGACGCCTTCAGCGTCCGCTTGCGCAGAATTGTGGTGAACCCACACGAACCATCCGTCCGCGCCCAGTCGCGCCGCGATCGCTGCGCCGACGCGCTTGCCTGCTCCCGTGACGAGGACCGCGCCGCGGCTCATGCGAAATCCTCACGCGCCACGTCAACGATGAGGCCGACGCCATCCATTTCGGGAAAGATGTCGGGCTTGGAGAGATGCAGGCGCACGCGAGTGGCCGGCGTCATGGTGAATGCGGCGGAAAGGATTTGCTTGGAGAGCGTCTCAAGCTTGGCGATGTGCGGTTGACCTTCGAGCCGCTTCAGAAATGCGCGCAGCGGATCGTAGTTCACGTAGCCGCCGGGCTGCTCGTGATACGTCCGATAATCGAAAGTGAGCACCAAGTGCACGCGCAGACGCGTCGGGTGCTCGGGGTGCTTTTCCCAGGCGTGCTCACCCAGATTGACCCTGAGCTCCGCGCCTTCGAGCGCAATGGCGATTGTTGATCCTGGCATGCCCACCCCTCGGTCCCGGCCTTCGGTTCCCAGCCTTCGGTTCAGGGGCCTGCGCGTATCACGTGACCATCGTCACGGCGATACGGCCTAGGCCGACCTAGGTTCGCTTCATCGGATCGATGGTGATCCGAACAAGAGATGGAGCGGGAAATGACGAAATTCTACAGCTTGATCGCGGCGGCGGCAGTGTTCGTTCCGATGGCGTTTTCGGTGATGAACCAAGCAGCGCAGATCGTGGCCTGATCTCACATGCAGAGCCAAAACGGATAAGGCGCGGTCGCCGACCGCGCCTTTTTTGCGCGTCGGCCCGCGCAGAATTGCCTCTTCAATTGAAGTTGAACGCCACCAGCGTCAGCGCGCCAATCGCGACAAGGAACAAAAAGACGGGCGCTAGGGCCATGATCGGTGCCTTTCGGGGCCATTGGACTGGTCCCATTCGACCAACTGCGGTGGAATCCCTTGGTTCCCTAACGCCTTCGCGACCGCAGCATTGCCCAGGCGGCAAGTCTTGATGGTTCTTGTTTTGTTCTATTCTTAGGACTATAGTCCTGGGACCATGCTCCTCCCGAACCTTCATGGCCGGGGCGCGCGCAGCAATGCGAGCGGCCGCTACGAGCGCCTTGCGCGCGAAGCTTTTGACGACGGTTGGGCCGCCGATGAGGTGGTGCGGCTCGATACGATCGTGACGCCCGAGCGGGCCAAATCGATCATCAGCCGCAACCAAAGCCCGGACATCTCGTTCGACCAATCGATCAACCCCTATCGGGGCTGCGAGCATGGCTGCGTCTATTGCTACGCCCGACCCAACCACGCCTATGTCGGCTTGTCGCCTGGGCTCGATTTCGAGACGCGCCTGTTCGTGAAGGGCAATGCGGCAGAGCTGCTCGAACGGGAGTTCGCCAATCCGCGTTATCAGCCGAAGACGATCATGCTCGGCGGCGTCACCGACATTTATCAGCCGATCGAGCGCGGTTACGGCATCACGCGCGCGCTGCTTGAGGTGATGCTGCGCTGGCGCCATCCGGTGGCGTTGATCACGAAATCGCAGCTCGTCGTGCGCGATCTCGACATTCTGGAAAAGCTCGCCGCGCGCGGGCTTGTGAAGGCTGCGGTGTCGGTGACGACACTGGACCGACGCATTTCGCGCGTGATGGAACCGCGCGCGGCCGCACCCCATCGGCGCATCGAAACCATCCGCAGGCTCGCGGAAGCTGGCGTGCCGACAACAGTGATGACGGCGCCAATCGTGCCTGGCATCAATGACAGCGAGATCGAGAACATACTCGAAGAAGCGTCGAAGGCCGGCGCAAGCGCGGCGGGCTACGTGATCTTGCGCTTGCCGCTTGAGATCAAGGATCTGTTTCGCGAATGGCTGAACGAGAAGTTCCCAGATCGCGCGACGCGGGTGATGTCGCTGGTGCGCCAGATGCGCAACGGGCGCGATTACGATCCCGAATGGGGCAAACGCCAAAAGGGCGAAGGCCCGTACGCCAAGTTGATCGCCGACCGCTTTGCACGCGCGGTGCGCAAATTTGGATTGGACAAGCCGCGCCTCGATCTCGATCGCAGCCAGTTCCGCCGGCCGCTGGATTACGGCGATCAGCAGGATTTGTTCGCGGTGGGTGATGATCCGCCCGAGGTGGAGCGTGATTCAGGCATTGGCCCGGCCCGATAGCCCGTCTAAGACTCCCCTCCGAGGGTGAGGAGGACAAGTTCCATGCGCATCGACAACCAGCGCCGTTCCGACAATTTCCAGGATCGCGGCACCGGCCGCGGCGGTGGTGGGGGCGGCGGCGGCGTGGGCGCTGGCGCGGCGCTCGGCCTCCTGCGGCGGCTTGGGTTTCGCGGCATCATCCTCGTCGGCCTTGTGCTCGCCGGCGTTTGGTTCTTCGCGCCGGCCGGCATCAAGAACATGGTGTTTGGGTCGCTGTTCGGCATTACGCCGGGCCAAAGCGCTGTTTCCTCGTCCGGCGAAGTGTGCGCGGCGCACGCGCAAGCGTGCGATTTCTCGCGCGCTGTGTTGGGCTCAACCGAAGACGTGTGGAACACGCAGTTCCAACAAGGCCGCATGCCGAATTACGGCGGCAACGCCAGCGCCTATCAAGAGCCCACTTTGGTGGTGTTCGGCGAGCAAGTTGAAACCGCGTGCGGCGCGGCGCCTTCTTCGGTTGGCCCCTTCTATTGCCCCGGTGACAATCAGCTCTACATCGACCCAACTTTCTATGACGTCATGGCACAGCGCCTGAGCGCGCCAGGCGATTTCGCGCAAGCGTACGTGATCGCACACGAAGTGGGCCATCACGTGCAGAATTTGATCGGCGCGACGCAGACCCAGGTTCCGGGCGAAAACCAAAACCAAACGTCAGTGCGCGTTGAGCTGCAGGCCGATTGCTTTGCCGGCGTATGGGGCCATCAAGAGCGCGCCGATCTCGCGATTGACGATTCCGATTTGCGCGAAGCATTGAACGCCGCTCACCAGATCGGCGACGATACGTTGCAGCGCAACTCCTCCGGCATGGTGAACCCCAGCCAGTTCACGCACGGCTCGAGCGCCCAGCGCATGGCCTGGTTCCGCCGCGGCTTTGACTCGGGCGATCCGCGCCAGTGCGACACGTTCGCGGTGCGCGATTACGGGCAACTTTAGCGATTTCGGTTGGAGCGCGCTCGCGCGCTCCAACTACATCCGCTCGGGCACTTCGATGCCGAGCAATTCAAGCGTCAGCGTCAGTTGCTTGAGTGTTGCGCCAGCGAGCGCAAGACGTGACGCGCGCACGGCGCCTTCGGTCTGCATGATCGGGCAATGCTGGTAAAAGCCGGAGAAGGATTGAGCGAGCGTGAACGCGTGCTCAGCCAGAAAATGCGGGGCGCGCTTGTCGTAGGCCAATGTCAGCGCCGCATCGAATGCGTCGAGCGCAAGCGCCAGCGTGCGTTCGGCCTCGTGTTCGATCGCGATCGGCCCAGGCTTTGCGCCCTCGGCCTCGGCCTTGCGCAGCACGCTCTTGATGCGGATCGCTTGGTACTGGAGGTACGGGCCGGTCTTGCCCTCGAAGCTCATGAAGCGGTCGAGATCGAACTTGTAGCTGGTTCCGCGAAAATTCGAGAGATCGGCGAACTTGATCGCCGCGATCGCCACTTTGTGAGCGACGTCCTCAAACTCATCGGCTGAGAAATCGGCGCCAATATCCGCTTCGCGCAGGCGCGCGCGCGCCTTTTCTTCGGCTTGGCCGATGAGGTCTTGCAGCTTCAGCACGCCGCCGGCGCGGGTTTTGAACGGTTTGCCGTCCTCTCCGTTCATGGTGCCAAAACCGATGTGTTCCATCGCTTCGCGCGGGGCGTAACCGGCGCGCGCGGCAGCGCGGTAAACTTGTTCGAAATGGTCAGCTTGGCGCTGATCGACCACGTAGAGCATCAGTTCAGGGTTCTGATCGCGCATGCGCTGCACGATCGTCGCCACGTCGGTCGTGCCGTACATGGCCGAGCCTTCGCTCGACACAACCAACAGCGGATCGGGGCTCTCGACCTCGACCACGGAACCGTCGTCGAGCTTTTTCTTTTTCGTTTCGCCGGGCTTGGCGACGCGCAAAATCCGCGCGCCCTGATCCTCTTCGAGCAAGCCTTTGGCTTCCATGTCGCTGACCATGCCAGGGATCAACGGATCGGCGTCGCTCTCGCCGTGCCAGAGGTCGAAATCGACACCGAGCGCGTGGAAATCGCGTTTTTGCGCCGCCATGGAAACGTCGCGCATCGCACGCCAAATGGTGCGGTGCGGTTCGGCGCCGCTTTGCAGCGCGGCTGTCGCTTTGCGCGCGCGGTCGCGAAACGCCACGTCCTCGCGCGCTTTGGCGGCCGCGGTGGGATACATGCCTTCGAGGTGTTCGAGTGTCAGCGTGTTCAGGCGCGCGTCAATCTTTGCCGCATCGGCGAAGCCGCCGAGTTCATCCTCAAGCGCGCAAATGACGAGGCCCATCTGGAAACCCCAATCGCCGAAGTGGGCGTCGCCCCACACTTCATCGCCACGAAAGCGATAGATGCGTTTGATGCTTTCGCCGATGATGGAGGCACGCAAATGCCCGACGTGCATTCCCTTGGCGACATTTGGGCCGCCATAATCGACGATCACGCGCCGTTTGTGTTCAACAACATTGGCGCCCGTGCGCGGGTCGTCAGCGATGGCTTGCGCGCGCGCCGACAGAGCGCTGGCGGTGACGTTGAAATTGAGAAAGCCCGGCCCGGCGATGGCCGGCGCCGGCGCGAGCGCGGTCGCATTCCAGGCGGCAGCGACCGCTTGGGCGATCTCTTGCGGCTTTTTGCCAGCGGCCTTGGCGGCGGCAAGCGCGCCGTTGCACTGAAACTCGCCCAGGTCTGGCCGATCAGAACGGCGCACGTCGGCATGACGCGCGTCTAGGCCTTGCGCCGCGAACACGGCGACGTTGGCGTCGGTCAAAAGGTGCGCGAGATCTTTCATCCGGGCGGGATTGGGGGTTTGGCGCGGCGGCGTCAAGCGCGGCCGCTCGGACCGCGCGCTCATCCATTCATGCGGGCCCTTAGGCGCTCGGCTACCTACTCGCTCGGGTTGGCGCCGGCGTCGACGCGGAAGCGCTTGCCGTCGCGGTTGAACTGCAGCTGCTCGGGCGTCAGTTCAAAGCCCACCAGCACCTCAAAATTCTCGCCCGACACATCGGCATTGGCGCGCGGAATTTGGATGCGCTCGATCTCTTCGGTGCGCGTGACGACGGTTTGGCCGCGCGGGAAGCGAACGTCGATGTCGAAATAGACCTTCTCGATCGGCATCCGGCCACGGCGGGCGACGGCGACCCAGTAACGGTAGGTCTGGCGATCAGAGGTCGCCGCCGGGCCTCGGCCAAACGCCATGTCGATTTCCATGGTCATGTTGATCGGGTCGGCGTCCACGTAACGGCAGAGGCTGCGCACGCCGGTGAGTTCGCCGGTGTGGGTGATGCTGGCGTAGCGCTCCGTGCCCGGCGTATCGAACGCGACAAGGCGTGAGTTATCATAGAGCACCGCCGCAAGCGGGCAGGTGCCGGCATTGGGGCGATCGTCCTGACCGAGCATGCGCTCAAACCAATTCGGCGGATCCACGACTTGGTTCTCGGCTTCTGGGTCAACGCCGCCCGGCAGCTCGTAAACGTCGTCGCGCGGCGAGGCGCAGGCCGAAAGCCCAACGAGCATCGCGACGAGAAGTGCGGACCGGAATTTCATGCTCACCCCTGAGAACCTTACCTGGCATCACGATTCTGGCGGCCAGAAGGCGGAGGCCTGCGGCGATTGCCGGGCTTCCCACCCTGCCTGGGCGGCTTATATCGGTCCGGGGTGATAGCTTGGGGCCCGGCAGGCCGCAACAAGCCCAGGCGCCCTTCGCGACCCTACCCCGCCGGCTACCCCCGGCTCAGATCGGAGAGCCATGTCCGCCTCGGCCAAAACGCCCATTTCCGTGTTCCTGGCGGCCCCTCGGGGCTTCTGCGCCGGGGTAGACCGGGCGATCCAGATCGTCGAACGGGCCATCGGGAAATGGGGCCCGCCGGTCTATGTCCGCCATGAGATTGTCCACAACAAGCATGTGGTCGAGCGGCTGGAGCGCCTGGGCGCGGTATTCGTCGAGGAATTGGACGAGTGCCCGCCGGACCGGCCGGTGATCTTTTCCGCCCATGGCGTGCCTAAGGCGGTGCCAGCGGAGGCACAACGGCGCGAGATGATCTTTGTCGACGCCACCTGCCCGCTGGTGTCGAAGGTGCATGTGGAGGCCGAGCGGCACCACGAAGCCGGCCGCGAAATCGTCTTGATCGGCCATGCCGGGCATCCCGAAGTGATCGGCACCATGGGCCAGCTTCCGGCCGGCGCCATCAGTCTGATCGAGACCGTGGAGGACGCTGAAGCGTTCGCGCCGCGCGACCCGCGCAGTCTCGCCTTCGTGACGCAGACGACATTGTCGGTAGACGATACCGCCGAGATCGTCGGCGTGCTGCAGCGGCGCTTCCCAGCCATGAGCGCGCCGCACAAGGAAGATATTTGCTACGCCACGACGAACCGTCAGGACGCGGTCAAAACGCTCGCGGAGCGCGCGGAATTGGTGCTGGTGATCGGTTCCCCCAAAAGCTCCAACTCGGTTCGGTTGGTGGAAGTCGCCAAACGCGCCGGCGCGCGCGATGCGCACCTCGTCAACTCCGCCGACGACGTGGATTGGCGTTGGTTCGACGGCGTGACCAATGTGGGGATCACCGCAGGCGCAAGCGCACCGGAAGATTTGGTTGAGGATCTGGTCTCGGCGATCGCTTCGCGCTTCGATGCGAAGGTGGAAGAGATCGTGGTCACCGCTGAAGGCGTCACGTTCAAATTGCCGCGCGTGCTGCTGGACGAACGTGTCTGATCCGCTTGCTGACTTGATCACGCAGCTCGTCGCGGACGCGCGCGCCGCGCATCCGGAGCGGCCAGCCTTGATTGGTGTCGGTGGCGCGCAAGGTTCAGGCAAAAGCTTCCAATGCGCGGCGTTCGCCAAAGCCCATCCCGGTGTCGCGCATTTCTCGCTGGACGATGTGTATTTGACGCGCGCCGAACGCGAACAGCTGGCCGAAGCACTGCATCCGCTGTTCGTGACGCGCGGCCCACCAGGCACGCACGACCTCTCGCTTGCGCGCGGGGTGATCGCGCGCCTCGGCTCGCCGCTGGTGACGGAGCTGCCTCGGTTCGAGAAGGCCGCCGATGATCGCGCGCCGGAAATCACTTGGCCGACGTTCCAGGGGCCGGCCGAGACGATCCTGGTTGACGGCTGGTGCATGGGCGCGGTCGCGCCGGCGATGAGCCCAGCGTTCAACGAGGTTGAACGCGCTGATGACGAAGGCGCTTGGCGCGAAGCCAGCGCGGCATTCCTCGACACCGATTACACGCCTTTCTTCGACGCCTTCGACGCAATCGTGTATTTGCAGGCGCCCAGCTTTGAGATCGTGCGGCGCTGGCGCGGGGAACAGGAAGAAAAGATGCTGGGGCGCGCGATGACCGAGAGCGAACGTGCAGCGCTCGATCGCTTCATCATGCATTATGAGCGACTGACGCGCTCGATGCTGGCGGGCTTTCATCGCGCGGGCTGGGTTGTGCATCTGGACGAAGCGCGGAATGTTGTCCGCCTCGAAGAACGCTGATGGCTGTTTACACGCACCTCTCCGACACTGAGTTGAACGCGCTGCTTGCGGATTATGATCTGGGCGAGGCAACGGGCTTTCACGGCATCGCCGAGGGCGTGGAGAACACGAATTTCGCGCTGACGACGACGAAGGGCCGCTTCATTCTCACATTGTTCGAGAAGCGCGTGGCGGAAGCGGATTTGCCGTTCTTCGTCGGCGTAATGGCGCGGCTGGCGGAGCGCGGCTTCCCCGCGCCGCAACCGGCGCCGACGAAAGCTGGCGCGCGCATCACGCGGGTGAAGGAGAAGCCCGCGGCGATCGTGAGCTTTCTCGACGGCGTCTGGCCGCGGGCGCCGAACGCGCGCCATTGCGCGGTGATCGGCGAAGCTTTGGCGCGCATGCACAACGCGCTTAGCGGCTTTGAGACGGAGCGGCGCAATGCGCTTGGCCCGCAAGGCTGGGCGCCGTTGATCGAGCCGAATTTGCGTCTGGCGGATGAACTGCGGCCGGGCCTCGCGGCGGATATTTCCGCCGACCTCGCACACACCGTCTCTAGCTGGCCGCGCGATCTGCCGCGCGGCGTGATCCATGCGGATTTGTTTCCGGACAATGCGATGTTCGTGGGCGAGCGGCTCTCCGGCGTGATCGATTTCTATTTCGCCTGCACGGATTTCCTCGCTTACGATTTGGCGGTGTGCCTGAACGCCTGGTGCTTCGAGCGCGAGCGCGATTTCAATTTCACCAAGGGCCAAGCGATGATCGCGGCCTACGAAAAAGTGCGCCCGCTGACGAACGCCGAACGCGACGCGCTTCCCCTGCTCGCGCGCGGCGCCGCTTTGCGCTTCTTCGCGACGCGCCTCGCCGATTGGAGCGCAACGCCGGAGGGCGCGCTGGTGAAGCCGAAGGATCCGCTGGAATATGCCAACAAGCTCGCGTTTCATCGGACTGCGAGAAACGTCGCCGACTACGGCGGATAAACATATCCGTCATCCCGGACGCGCGGAGCGCGATCCGGGACCCAGGGGCAAACGATGCGCCCTATGACCCCCTGGGTTCCGGCTCTCGCTCCGCGAGGCCGGAATGACGTAGAGTGTGATTCACATGAGCATCATTCACATCTGGACAGACGGTGCCTGCAGCGGGAACCCTGGGCCCGGCGGCTGGGGCGCTGTGTTGCAACTCGGCGCTCACGAGAAAGAACTCTCCGGCGCGGAAGCGGCGACGACCAACAACCGCATGGAGCTGATGGGCGCGATTGAGGCGCTCAATGCGCTGAAGAAGCCCAGCAAGGTGAAGCTGCACGTCGATTCAAAATACGTGATGGACGGCGCCACCAAGTGGATTCACGGCTGGAAAAAGAACGGCTGGAAAACCGCCGACAAGAAGCCGGTGAAGAACGACGATCTCTGGCGCGCGCTCGAAGCCGCGCTCGCGCCGCACGAGGTCGAGTGGAAATGGGTGAAGGGCCACGCCGACGACGAGATGAACAACCGCGCCGATGAACTGGCGCGGAACGCGATCAAAACGCTGCGCTAGGCGCGCTTCACTTTCAGCGTGACGCCGTCAACCGCGTCCACCTGCACGCTTTCCCCGGACGTCAAAGCTTCGTCGCTCACCGCGCGCCACACCGTATCGCCGAGCTTCACGGCGCCCGCGCCGTTTGCGAATTCCGTGACGATTCCTCGCGTGCCGATCAACGCCTGGCCGCGCTCGTTGAGATTGGAGTCGTCTCGTTTGCGCAGGCTTTGCACCAGCGGACGGCCGAAATAGGTCAGCGCGATCACCAGCACCGCGAACAATGTGAGCTGAAGCCACGCATCGACGCCAAAGAACGCCACCAAAGCCGTGATGAACGCCGCCACCGCGGGCCAGAGCAAATACGTGGTGCCGCTCGCCATCTCGGCGATCAACAACACCAGGCCAAGCACGAGCCAATGTTGCGGCTCGATCAGTGCAAGGAGAGCCAGAAGCGCGTCCATGGAAAGATGCTACCCGATCAAAAGCTACGTCGCCAGAAGGATTGCTCCCGCCCCCTCGCTGAAGGCTCGACGCTAGCGCGTCGGCGGAACGGAGGTAAAGCTCTCGCCCTGCGCGTTCAGCGCGCGCAAGCCCTCAACCAAGCCCGAAAGGCCCGAAAGGTCAGCGGGCACGATCACGGTGCGTTGCTGGTTCGACGTCGCGAGTTGGCCAAACGCTTCCACGTACTTCAAGCCAAGGAAGTAGCGGATCGCGTTGACGTCGCCCTTGGAGATCGCCGCCGACACCATTTCAGTGGCTTTACCTTCGGCTTCCGCTTCGCGTTCGCGCGCTTCAGCATCGCGGAAAGCGGCTTCCTTGCGGCCCTCCGCTTCAAGAATCGCCGATTGCTTGGCGCCTTCGGCGCGCAGGATCGCCGCTTGCTTGTCGCCCTCGGCTTCAAGGATTTGTGCGCGGCGTTCGCGTTCGGCTTTCATCTGCCGCGCCATGGCTTGGGTGAGATCCGCCGGCGGCGCGAGATCCTTGATCTCGACGCGCATCACTTTTGTGCCCCAGGCCGTCGTCGCCGCGTCAATCACGCCAAGCAGACGCGCGTTGATTGAATCGCGCTGCGACAGCACTTCGTCGAGGTCCATCGAGCCGACGACGGTGCGGATGTTGGTCAGGCAGAGATTGAGGATCGCCTGCTTGTAGTTTTCCACCTCGTAGGCGGCGCGGCCGGCGTCGATCACCTGAATGAACACGACGGCGTCAACGGAGACGACGGCGTTGTCCTTGGTGATCACATCTTGGCGCGGCACGTCGAGCACCGCTTCCATCATCGACATGCGATGGCCGATGCGATCGACGAATGGGATGATGAACGTGATGCCGGGCTTCAGCGCGCCGGTGTATCGGCCGAAGCGTTCGATCGTGAACTGCCGGCCTTGCGGCACAACCTTGATGGCGCTGAACGCCAGGAACAACGCCATAATGGCGAGGAAAATCGGGACGGAGAACATTCTGAGCTCCTAGGGATTAGGAATTTGGGAATAGGGATTAGGAAGAGGTTGCGCCGCGCGCTCTGATCCCCAATCCCCAGCCCTAATCCCTACAATTGCGTGAGCATGTGCTCGGCGCTGGAAACCTTGTATTCACCACCTTCTTCGACGTTCAGCTCTCGTACCACGCCGTCCTTGACGATCATTGAATATCGCTTGGAACGCGTACCCATGCCGAACTTTGAGAAGTCCGCGTCGAGGCCTGTCGCTTTGGCGAAGGCGCCTGAGCCGTCCGCGAGCATGGTGATGTCGTCGGCGCATTCTTGCTGCTTTGCCCACGCGCCCATGACGAAATGATCATTGACCGCCGTGCAGGCGATCAAATCCACGCCCTTCGCTTTCAACTCGGGGGCCTTTTCCTTGAAGCTCGGCAGATGCTTCACGGAGCATGTCGGCGTGAACGCGCCCGGCACGGCGAACAAAGCCACCGTTTTGCCGGCGAATACGTCCGCCGTGCTCATGGTTTTCATGCCGTCCGGGCCTGGCACGTTGAAGCTGGCTTCCGGAAGCTTATCGCCGACTTTGATCATGATTTTTGTCCCTCTTCGGATGGCTCCGCTCGCCTTAATGTAGGCGCGTGCAGGCGGTTATGCGAGCGCCCTCTTGCGCGCGAGGCGCGACGGGGCAAGATCAGCACCATGACCGATACGCTCGCGGGAAAACTGCTGGTGGCCATGCCGGGGATCGGCGATCCCCGCTTCGATCATTCCGTCATTCTGATGTGCCAGCACGACGGCGAGCACGCGATGGGCTTGGTGATCAACAAACCAAAAGAGCAGCTGACGCTGTCTGACGTGCTCGATCATCTCGGCATCAGCGCGACCGGCGCTTCAGCGCAACGCGCGGTGATGGATGGCGGGCCAGTGCGGCCCGATCGCGGTTACGTGCTGCATACGCCGGACTTCACCACCAAAGGCGCGACGCAGCCGGTGGCGCCTGGCATCAACCTCACGGCAACGCGCGACGTATTGGAAGCGGTCGCCGGCGAACACGCGCCAGAACGCTTCGTCCTCGCCCTCGGCCATTCGGGCTGGGGTGCTGGCCAGCTTGAGGATGAGCTAAAGAAGAACGCTTGGCTCGTCGTCGAGGCGAGTGATGCGATCGTGTTCGGCGAAGGTCACGACGACAAATGGCAGCGCGCCATCAAATCACTGGGTATCGATCCGGGCCAATTGATGGGCGACATGGGGCGGGCTTGAGCCGGCGCTGCGTGAGCGCCCGCCCTGCGCCGCTTGGGGAGCGGGCGAGATGACCTACAAAGCGTTCTTTAGTTACAGCCGTGCAGACGGCAAGCTTGGCGCATGGCTGCACCGTAAGCTCGATTCCTTCCGAACGCCGAGCGCGTTGGTCGGCGCTCCAGGAGTATTCGGATCGGTATCGGCTACGCTTCACCCTATCTTCCGTGATCGCACAGATATGTCGGGCGGCGGCTCTCTATCGCAGCGCATAGAAACCGCCTTAGCTGAAAGCGAAGCACTTGTTGTGCTCTGCAGTCCTGCTGCGGCCACAAGCAAGTGGGTGAACGACGAGGTCCTCGCTTTTCAGAAACTAGGCAAGGGTGACCGTATCTTTCCGGTGATCGCACCGAGCTTGCCTGAAGCTGATGATATTGAGCGCGCCTACTTTCCTCCAGCCCTTCGCGGGCACGGGCTTCTCGCCGCCGACTTACGCGAAATCCGGCGAAAGCAACGCCTTGTCGGAGATGGACGCGAAACGGGGCTCCTGAAGCTCGTCTCCGGCCTGCTGGGCGCGCCACTGGACGCCCTACTCCAGCGCGAGCGACGCCGTCAGCGGACGCTCACGGCGATATTGGCCATTGCTACTTTCACCTTTGCCATTGTCGCAATGGCGGCGACTCTGCTCACCTTCGTTGCGTTCTCAGCGTTTGAATGGGTTGCACGGAGTGAGCAAGAACTGGTCGTCGCTGAGTTTGAGGACCTACGGCGGACATACACCAGGGGAGGCATAAACCAGGTAAGTCAGGCGATCGTCGAGCGCACCTACCGTCCCAGCCAGTTGTGCTACGCGCTCACTGATTCTGACGGCGGCGTTCTCGTCGGCGACTTCAGTGCGCTTCCGATAGTGCCGACCTCGGATGAGACCGAGCGCGTCGAGTTTTCGTTTGACGTTGGGGGCGAACTCGTCGTGACGCGCGGTCGCGTAGGGCGTCTCTTGGGGGGGCCAATGTTGCTTGTCGCCACTTGCCAAAGCGCGCCACCACTCATGTACATGGAATATCGCGCACTCGGGAGATGGCTCTCATCACTTTAGCGGTGCGGCTGCGCTACCAAGTAGTGCTTCCAGCCGGTCTCACCCAATTTTGCAAACGCCCCAAAGCAAATGATCGCGCCAGGCGCCGTTGATCTTGAGATACGCCTTCGCTTGGCCTTCGTGCGTGAAACCCGCTTTCTCCAGCACGCGGCGTGAAGCGAGATTGTCCGGCTGGCAGGCTGCCTCGACGCGATGCAGACCCACATCGTCGAACGCGTAGGCGACGACAGCGCGCACAGCGGCGGTGATGTAGCCCTTCCCCGCGTGCTCCTGCGCCGCCCAATACCCGCACGACGCCATCTGCGCGACGCCACGGCGAACGTTGGAAAGCGTGATGCCGCCAACGAGATCGTCATCATCTTGGCGGAACACGAAGAACGCATAGGCGCGATCGTCACGTGCGTCCTCGGTGTAGCGGCGGAGCTTGTAGCGGTAGGAGCCGCGCGAGAGTTCATCGGCTGACCATGTCGGCTCCCATGGCAGCAGATAGGCGCGGCTCGCTTCGCGCAAATCGGCCCAATCCTGATAGTCGCGCAGCTCCGGCGCGCGCAGATACACGCCCTGGCCGTCGACGCGGCGCGCACCCGATTCATCTCTGCGCATCAGCACCATGGCTCAGGAGTGTGCCTGAAACGCCTCGATCGCGCCATGCCCCGCCTTGGGGCCAATCACAGCGACGCAGCCGGGGCCGGCAAGCGCCTTGGCGGCGAGCGCGCGGATCGCCTCCGGGGTCACCGCTTCGATGCGCGCAACGATCTCGGTTTCCGGTATGAGGCGCCCATACAGGAAAGCCTGCGCGGCGCGCGCGCCAGCGCGTGAGGACGGCGCCTCCAGACCCATCAGCAATTGCGCCCGTGCGATCGCTTTGGCGCGCGCGAGTTCGGCGGTGGTGACGCCAGTCGCGGCGATCGCCGCAAGTTCGGCGCGAACGATCTCGGCGACGGCTGGTGCGTTGGCGGCGGTGCAGCCGGCATAGACGCACAGGCGCCCGTCATCCTCGAACGTGTCGAGGAAAGAATCGATCGTGTAGACGAGGCCGCGCGTCTCGCGGACCTCTTGAAAGAGGCGCGAGGCCATGCCGCCGCCGAAGATCTCCGACAGCAGGCGCACCGCGAAACCATCCGAAGATCCCGCTGCCGGCGCTGGCCACGAGAACACGACATGCGCTTGCTCAAGCTTGCGCGCTTCCTTGGCCACGCCCGCAACGGCGCGCGCTGGCGCCCGCTCTTGCGCAGGCTTTGCCGCTATCGCACCGAACCGGCGCTGCGCCGCGTCGAGAAACACCTCGCGATTGAACGCACCGGCGATCGAGATGATTACTCGCTCGGGCGCCAAGTGCGCTTCGCGAAACGCTTCAAGCGTCTCGATGCTGACATTCGCGAGGCTGGCCTCTTCACCCAGGATCGGCCGGCCGAGCGGCTGATCGGGATAGAGCGCGGCTTGGTGGAGCTCGAATACGCGGTCGTCCGGCACATCGAACGCCTCGCCTCGTTCCTGCGCAACGACGCCCTTCTCTTTCTCCAGATCGTCCGCGTTCCAATGCGGCGCGAGTACGATGTCGGCCAGCATATCGAGCGCCATCGGCGCGTGTTCGGCGAGCACCCGCGCGTAATACGAGGTGCGCTCATAGCTGGTTGCGGCGTTGACGACGCCGCCAACGTTTTCGATCGCTTCGGCGAACTGGCGCGCGTCACGGCTGCCTGCGCCTTTGAACGCCATGTGCTCGAAGAGGTGCGCGACCCCATTAATCGCCGCCGGCTCCCAACGCGCGCCGACCCGCTGCCAAACGCCCAGCGCGGCGGTGCCGATGCCCGGCATAGGGTCGAGCGCGACGCGAACGCCGTTGGGGAGCGTGCGGAGTTCTAGCTCGCTCATCTTCCCCCTCCTCTTGAGAGGAGGGGGTTAGGGGGTGGGGTGAAGCGCGACGTTTGCCGCGCAGGTGCAAGGCGCAAATCTCCAGAGGCCGGAGCATCACCCCGCCCCCTGCCCCCTCCCCTCGAGGGGAGGGGGTGCGCGCGGCACATCAACTCCATGCCCGGCTCCGTTCGCGGATGAAGCGCTTCACCGCTTCAGCGTCAGCGGGGAGCGTGTCGACACGCTCGGGGCGGTCGAACAGATCGGCGCACTTGGCTGGCAATGGCGGGCGCACGCCTGTCGCCTGCTCCACTGTGTCCGGGAATTTCGCGGGGTGGGCGGTGGCGAGCGTGACGAGCACGCCGCCAAGCGGCGAGGCGAGCTTTGCGCGTGCATAAAGGCCCACCGCAGTGTGCGGGCACGCGAGATAGCCGAAATGCCCGTCATTCCAGTAACCGCGCATGGCGCGTTGCGTTTCTTCATTGCTCACAGACGCCGCATCGAAATGTTCGCGCAAGAAGGCGAGCGCGGGCTCGGGAATGTCGAAGCCGCCGGATTGGGCGAACTGGTGGTAGAGGCGCTGCACGACGGCGCCGTCGCGGCCAACCGCTTCGAATAGAATGCGCTCGAAATTGCTCGCGACTTGGATGTCCATCGCCGGCGAAAGTGTGGCGTGCGAGTGCGCGGCGCGTTCGTAGCGGCCGGTTTTCAGCGCGCGGACAAGGATGTCATTGGCGTTCGTGGCCATGACGATCTTGCCAATCGGCGCGCCGCACATTTTGGCGACAAAACCTGAGAACGCGTCGCCGAAATTGCCGGTCGGAACGATGTAATTCACCGGACCGGACGCGGAAAGGATGTTCGCGGAGACGTGGAAGTAGACCGATTGCGCGACGATGCGCGCCCAATTGATCGAGTTCACGCCCGAGAGCCGCGCGCGCGCGGAGAAATCGCGATCCGCGAACAAAGCTTTCACGATGGCCTGGCAAGCGTCGAAATCGCCGTCGATGTCGATCGCGTGGACGTTCGCGGCGCCGGACGCGGTCATGAAACGCTTCTGCACGTCGGAGACGCGGCCCTTGGGCATCAGCACGAATAGATCGCTGCGCGCGCTGCCTTGGATGGCTTCAACCGCCGCGCCGCCGGTATCGCCGGAGGTGGCGCAGACGACGCTGAGCTTTTCGTTGCGCTGCGCGAGTGCGTGATCGAACAGCGGGCCAATGAACTGCATCGCCACGTCCTTGAACGAGAGCGACGGCCCGTGGAAAAGTTCGAGTATCCAATCGCCAGGGCCGAGGTGGACCAGCGGAGTAACAGTTTCCGGCCACTTCGCGCGCCATTGCGTTTCGTCGAGTGTGGGCGGGTCAATGTACGCTTTATTCGCGAGCTTCGCGCAGGTCTCGGGATTGAGATCGTCGCCAGCGAACGACGTCAGCACGTTCATCGCCGCGCCAGCATAGTGGCCGGTCGCGGAGATGCTGATGATCGTGGGCCAGCTCTCAGGCACATAGAGCCCGCCGTCCGGCGCGAGCCCCGCGAGCACGGCGTCGAGAAATCCGACGGCAGGCGCCTGCCCGCGTGTTGAGATGTACCGCATCAGTCTTCCGGCGGGCGCGGCGGCGCGAGGACGAGCCGCTTCACGCTCACATGATAGGCGAAATAGATCACCAGCAGCACCAGCGCGAGGCCATACCACGTCAGCGCGTATCCAAGGTGCCGTGCCGGGGGCAATTCGTCCGCGCCCGGCGCGCGCGCGAACGGATTGCGATGGGCGCGACCGTCTTCGCCGACATAATCGCCAGCGAGGTAATAATCGGCGACATGCTCGGCGCCGGCGTTGCGGCCCATGGCGTCGAGATCGACCGCGAACCAAAGCCGTTCCAACGGGCGTGGCGCGAGCGTCAACGGCGCCGGCGGACTAGGCCGAATGGATGCGCCGCTGAACGGCTGGCTGTAGCGCAGCGACGCCGGCACGCGCACTTCGCGCGGATCGGGCGGCGATACGCCCGGCACGAAATCCGCGTCAATAAACACGACTTCGTCGCCGTACTGCACCGGCGTGAAGACGCGCCATCCCTGCTCGCGGGTGTCTGTGCGGTTGCCATAGACAAACTGCAAACCACCTTCGAGCGGCTGATAGCTCGCGATCGTCATTTCCGGCACCGGCGCGGCGGCGGCGGCGAGCTTCAACTCGTACTTTTCCCACTGCCAACGCCCGGCCATCATCAGCACGGCCAGCGCAACAATCGACATCACGCTCATCAGCGGCAGCGGGCGGAAGCGGATCATCGCTCGACATCCTTGTGCGTCGCTTCGCTGGCTTTGTGCTTCCATTGCAGTGCAAACAATGTCGCCTTGAAAGGCGGCAGCAGCGCTAGGCACAGTGCAATCGCGGCGACGAGCGTGAGGGTGAGCGCGAGCCAACCCGGCAGATCGAGGCCATATTGCAAGACGATCAGCAGCGGCGTGACGATCGCGCCGACAATGAGAATAATGAAAACGGCGGGGCCATCGCCGGCATCGGCCGATTTGAAATCAGCGCCGCACGCGCGGCAGTGATCAGCGAACTTGAGATAGCCTGAGAACACCGAACCCTCGCCGCATTGCGGGCAGCGCGAGCGCGCCCCCGCCACGAAGGGCGACGGCGCGTTCGGCATCTATTGCATCACGAGATACGGCGTCACGTACACGAACGTGAAGAGGAAGAGCCACACCACGTCAACGAAGTGCCAGTACCAGGCCGCGGCCTCGAGGCCGAAATGCTTCTGCGGCGTGAACTGGCCATAGAGCAAGCGCAGCAAGCACACCGCCAGGAAGATTGTGCCGATGATCACATGCGCGCCGTGGAAGCCCGTCGCCATGAAGAACGACGCGCCGTAGACGTTGGCGATCGTCACCGGATGTTCGCCGGCGGAATTGCCGAAGGCGAAGCCCGCTTCCGGATACTCGACGCCAAACTGTACCCACGTGAACAACGCGCCGAGCAGCACCGTGAGGATGAGGCCATTGCGCGCGCCCTTGCGATCGCCGACCTGCAAAGCGTGGTGCGCCCACGTCACCGTCGTACCCGAGAGCAGCAGGATGAGCGTATTGATCAGCGGCAGATGGAAAGGATCGAACGTTTCCACGTGTGGCGGCGGCCAGTTGGCCCACGCGGCGGCGGTTGCTTCATCCCAGTTCGGCACCGCCCAGGCGGCGCGATGCTCGTGGAAGATCGCAAGCTCGAAGAACATCCAGAACCAGGCCACGAAGAACATGATCTCCGAGGCGATGAAGAGGATCATTCCGTAGCGCAGGCCGATATCCACCACAGGCGTGTGATCGCCGGCCTTGCTTTCCTTGATCACATCGCCCCACCAGCCGATGCAGGTGAGGACCAGGATCACGGAGCCGATCGTGAAGAGCGTCCAATGGCCTTTGCCCAGGAAGAAATTGTTCTCGTCCGGCGAGAGGCCCTTCCACAGCACGACCGCGCCGATGGCAGCCAACAGCGCGCCGATCGAGGCCACGAACGGCCACGGGCTCGGGTTCACCAAGTGATAGTCGTGCTTGACGTCGCTGCCGTGCGCCATCGCCCTCATCCTTCCAAATCAGCGCCCGAGACTTAGCAAAGCCGCGGACGAAACGCCAAACGCCGCTCTATTGCGTGAGCGCCGCATTCGCCTCCGCCGTCGACCGGAAGAAGGTATAGGACAGCGTGACTGTGCTCACCTCGGCCGTGTCGGGGTCAGACGCGATTTCGGGATCGACAAAGAACACGACCGGCAGCTCAAGCTCCGCGCCTGGCGCCAGGGTCTGTTCTTGGAAGCAGAAGCATTCGAGCTTCTGAAAATACTGCCCAGCGATGTGCGGGGCGACATTGTAGGAAGCGATCGCCGTCACCGGCTGATCGGACGTGTTGCGGACGCGGTAAAACGCGAGACCAGTTTCACCGATGCGGATGGTCTCGGTTTGAGCGGGCGTGAACTCGAACGGCACATCGGCGGCGACGTTTGAGTCAAACCGGATTTGCATGGTGCGGTCGAGCACGCGGGTCGCGGCGGCGCTCGCCTGCTGCGTCGTGCCACCATAGCCGGTGACTTTGCAGAACATGTCGTAGAGCGGCACGGCCGCGAAGGCCAAGCCGGTCATGCCGATCACGGCGGCAACGACGATGCCGGCGGTCCACGCCATGCGCTTGGGGTTTGGGCGCACGCTCACAGCGCGCGCTCCATCACGCTGCCGCCCAGCTTGGCCATGGTGATCAAGAACACCAACAGCATGAAACCGCCGATCGAGAGCGCGAGCATCACATTGCGGCGCTTGCGGGCGCGCTCTTGCTCAGGCGTGAGTTGGACGGTTTCGTTCATGCGGCGATCCCGTGCTCAACCAGGAGCGCCGCGAACAGCACGAACAGGTAGGCGATCGAGAAGCCGAACAGATGGCGTGCGTGTTTGTCCTCGCCGGAAATCCCCTCGCCCGCGCGCGAGCGCCAGACGCGGAATGCGAGATAGACGAAGAAGACGCCGCCTATTGCGGCCACGGTTCCGTACGCGACGCCGCCAAGGCCTGTCAGCACCGGCGCGAGGCCGAGCGGCGCCAGCAGCAGCGAATAGAGCAGGATTTGCAGCCGCGTGGCCTTCGCCCCATGCGTCACCGGCAACATCGGCACGCCAGCGTCCGCGTAATCTTGCTTCTGCAGCAGCGACAGCGCCCAGAAGTGCGGCGGCGTCCAGAAGAAGATGAGCGCCACGAGGAGCCCGGCGTCGAGCGAGAGCGCGCCGGTCTTGGCGGCCCAGGCGATCGCCGGCGGCAGCGCGCCAGCGAGACCGCCGATGACGATGTTCTGCGGCGTCGAACGCTTCAGCCACATCGTATAGACAACGGCGTAGAAGAAGATCGTGAACGCAAGCAGCGACGCCGCAAGCCAGCCGCTGGCGAGCCACATCGTGACCACCGACAACGCTGACAGCATCAGCCCGAGCATCAACGCTTCTTCGCGGTCCACGCGGCCTGAGGGGATCGGACGCGCGCGCGTGCGCGTCATCACCGCGTCGATGTCGGAATCGAACCACATGTTGAGCGCGCCGCTTGCTCCCGCCGCGACCGCAATCGCGAGGATCGCCGCGAAGCCCAGCACCCAATCGCCCGCGCCGGGCGCGGCCACGTAGCCGACCAAACCGGTGAACACGACAAGCGACATCACGCGCGGCTTTAGAAGCGCGAAATAGTCACCGAACGCCGCCGCGCGGCTTGTGTGGTCAACCGAGATGTCCGTCACTGGACGTCACGTAGCCTCAATGATGCGTGTCCGGCTTGATGACCGGCAGTTCGCTGAATTGGTGGAAGGGCGGCGGCGAGGAGAGCGTCCATTCGAGCGTGGTCGCGCCCTCTCCCCAGGGATTGTCGCCCGCTTTGCGCTTCACGATGAACATTTCGATCAAGGTGATGAGGAAGATCAGCACGCCGACGGCGGTGATCGCGTAGCCGATCGACGAGATGTAGTTCCAATAGGCGTACGCGTCCGGATAATCGACGTACCGGCGCGGCATACCCTGCAAGCCCAAGAAGTGCTGCGGGAAGAAGATCACGTTCACGCCGACGAACATCGTCCAGAATTGCAGGCCGGCCAGGAAGCCGTTGTAGCGGTAGCCGCTCATCTTCGGGATCCAGTAGAAGAAGCCTGCGAAGATGCCGAACACCGCGCCCAGCGACAGCACGTAATGGAAGTGCGCGACCACGTAATACGTATCGTGCAGCGAGGTATCGATGCCCGAGTTGGCGAGCACGACCCCGGTGACGCCGCCGACCGTGAACAGGAAGATGAAGCCGATCGCCCACAGCATCGGCACCTTGAACTCGATCGAGCCGCCCCACATCGTGGCGATCCACGAGAAGATCTTGATGCCTGTCGGAACGGCGATGACCATCGTCGCGGCGATGAAATAGGCTTCGAGGTCGAGGCCCATGCCCACGGTGTACATGTGGTGCGCCCAAACGATGAAGCCGATGAAGCCGATCGCCACCATCGCGTAGGCCATGCCGAGATAGCCGAACACGGGCTTTTTCGAGAAGGTCGAGACGATCTGCGACACCATGCCGAAGGCCGGCAGAATGAGAATGTAAACTTCCGGGTGACCGAAGAACCAGAACAAGTGCTGGTACATAACCGGATCGCCGCCGCCGGCAGGATTGAAGAACGTGGTGCCGAAATTCCGATCCGTGAGCAGCATCGTCAGCGCGCCCGCGAGCACCGGCAGCGAGAGCACCAGAAGCCACACCGTCACCAACATCGACCAAACGAACAGCGGCATGCGGTGCAGCGTCATGCCCGGCGCGCGCATGTTGAAGATGGTGGTGATGAAGTTGATGGCGCCGAGGATCGAGCTGGCGCCGGCGATGTGCAGCGACAAGATCAAGAGGTCCATCGACGGGCCGTCGTGGTAGGCCGCGCCCGATCCCCAATTGGTGGAGAGCGGAGGATAGAGTGTCCAGCCGCCGCCAAAGCCGTTGTGATCGCCAGCGCCAGGCACCAAGAACGAAATCATCGCCAAAGTGAACGACGCCGGCAGCAGCCAGAACGAGACGTTGTTCATGCGCGGGAACGCCATGTCAGGCGCCCCAATCATCAGCGGCACGAACCAATTGCCGAAGCCGCCGATCATCGCCGGCATGACCATGAAGAAGATCATGATCAGGCCGTGATAGGTCACGAGCGAATCGTAATGGTGCTTGGCGGCGTCGACGTCGTGAATCCACGGCATTTGCGTCAGCACGCCGATACCCGGCTCAGCCAACTCCCAGCGGATCAGACCGGACATCGCGCCCCCGATCAGACCCGCGATGATCGCGAAGATCAGGTACATCGTGCCGATGTCTTTGTGGTTGGTGGAATAAACCCACCGCTTCCAATCGTACAGGCTGGGGCGATGATCGTCGTGATGCCCCTCGGCGTGCGCGGTCTCGGTCGCCATATTTCCTCGTCCCAACAAAGAAACCCGCCGCTCCGCGTGGTCGCGCGGAACTGCTCCTGCCGTATGGCCCGCGCCGCGCGCGAGGCCCATACAGGCAAGGCGCGGCATAACGTCCAAATCGGTGGGCGCGTGCTAGCATGAGCCGCCCCACCCCTCCAAGCGGTCAAGAAAAACCCCACCGCGCGACGAGGCGCCGCCGGACGCCGACGAGCGCACGCCGCTCAGCGGATCGTGATCAATCTCATAGGAATGTGAGTTGAGCGAAGCGAGCGCCGGATGGAGCCTCGCGGACCTACCGGAGGGAGGATATCCGATGCGTAAAACACTCATTGCCAGCACGGCGTTCGCGGTTGCGGCGTTGGCGGCGGCCCAAGCGGGTGCGGCGGTCATGTATGTCGGCGGCGGCCCGTCGCGCGATTGCTACCAGGCCGCCCGCGACGGCGTCACAAGCCAGCGGGCGCTCGACGCTTGCAACGCATCCGTGACCCAGGAAGCGCTGCCCGCCTCGGGCCGGGCCTCGACCCTCGTCAATCGCGGCATCGTCCATTTGAACCGCGGCGACAACGACCTCGCCATGGCCGATTTTGAGCACGCGATCGAGCTCGATCCCACCATGGCAGAAGGCTACACCAATCGCGGCCTCGTTCTGCTGCGCCAGGAAAACTATGCCGCCGCCATCCAAGCCATCGATCGCGGCCTGACGCTCAACCCGGTTGAGCCTGAAAAGGCCTATTACAACCGCGCCGTCGCTCATGAAGAAATGCGCAACATTCGCGCCGCCTACGCCGATTATCGCCGCGCCGCCGAACTCGCCCCGCAATGGGCGATCGCGCAGGAAGAGCTTACGCGCTTCCGCGTTCAGTAAGGGCAACCCGAAACGAAAAAGGCGTCGACCGCGAGGCCGGCGCCTTTTTTTTGTTTGTGTGTGAGCCCGTTAGCGCGTGCGGGTCGGGGCAGCGGCCCCCTCGGTCGGGGCCGGCTCGGACGGCGCGGCCTCTGCAGGGGCGGCGGGCTCAGCCGAGGCGACGGCGCCGCCTTGGGCGGCGACCCATTGATCAAATTCGGGCCGGCTGACGACGCGGATTTCGATCGGCATGAACGCGTGGTCCTTACCGCAAAGCTCCGAACACTGGCCGTAGAAATATTCCTGGCCGTTGATCATGCTGGATTCCACGCGGAACCAAGTCTCATTCACGCGGCCTTGGATCGCGTCTTCCTTGATGCCGAACGCAGGCACGGCGAAGGAATGGATCACGTCGTTCGACGTGACGAGCACGCGCACTGTGGTGTCAACGGGCACAACCAGCGGCTCAGTGGTGCCAAGCAAGCGCGGACGGCCGGCGGCCGCGGCCTCTTCCTCGGACAACATCACCGACGTGATTTGCACGCCCATGTCTGGATATTCGTAGGTCCAGTTCCACGAGTTGCCGGTGACTTTCAGCGTGATTTCAGCGTCCGAAGGAATGCGTTCCTGCGCATAGATCAATGGGAACGAGCGCCAGGCGATCACAACTAGGATCAGCACCGGCACCACCGTCCAGATCACTTCGACCATGATGTTGTGCGTGAATTTGCGCGGCGTTGGATTAGCGCGGCGATTGTAGCGGATCATCACCCACAGCAACAGCACCAGCACGAACACCGAAACGACGACGATGATCGGCAGGAGGAAATTGTGGAAGCTGACCGTGTCTTCCATGATGCGCGTCGCCGGCGCCATGAAATTCGTGCCGCCGTCTTGCGGGAAAGACGCGGCCTGCGCCGCACCCGCGCCGTAGGCGGCTGCCGCAAACAGCGTCGCTGCGAACATCCCTCGCTTCACGCACTCGCCTCCTTCAGAGTCAGCCTGCGGTATGGCGCGGCAAGGTCGCCCCGCCTATAGTCGCGAGGCGCGGCATTCGACCGCGCCTATCGTTGAACTCTGGCTGTTTTGTCATCTGAGTCCGGGCGGGGTGCTAGCATGAGGCGGCTAACGCTTCCAAGGCTGTTTGCGGTCGCCGTGGGCGCGCTGGCGTTCTGCGGGGCCGCCGCGACCGCCGCGGACGCTCAACTTGGCAACCCGGTCTCGCGGAATCGCGAAGTCGGCGCGCGCACCACGATTGGCGCGCCAAACGCCGACATGTGCAGCCAATACGCCGCCGGCGGCGACCTGACCGACGCGGCACTGGCCGCCTGCGACCAGGCAATCCGTTCCGAACGCCTGAACCGCGCCAATGAGATCGCCACACGCATCAATCGCGGCGCAATTCACTTGCGCCGCCGCGAGGGCGAACCGGCCTTGGCGGATTTTGACGCCGTCATCGAACTCGACCGCCGCCACGCCGAGGCCCACCTGAACCGGGGAGCCGCGTTGGTGATGCTCGGCCGGCCCGGCCTCGCCGTCGGGTCGATAACCGAAGCGCTGTCGCTCGGCGTACGCGAACCGCATAAGGCTTATTTTAATCGCGGCGCCGCCCGTGAGGCGCTGGGCGATATGCGCGGCGCCTACGAGGATTATACGACGGCGCTCGAAATCCAGCCCGATTGGGGCCCCGCCAACGCCGAGCTCGCCCGCTTCGTCCGCACCCGTCAGGAGCAACTGGCCAATATCCTCAACCGGGGCGGAACGCGTTGATCTGAGCCGTTTCGGTTGCGGTCGAGTTTCTGCGTTTCTGGCGCTCGCCGCCGGACTCGGCGCCTATATAGTCTCCTGAACCGCCCACTACTTGGGCCCCGTTTTCGTTTCGGAAGGAGAACCTATGGCCGACGGCCTGCGCGCGAGCCCTGATTTCAGCCCCGACAACAGCGCTGAGATGGATTGGGAGGCCGCCGGCCGCATCCTGGGCGACGCCGCCAAAGGCGCCGACGACGGTGAATTGTTCGCAGAATCAAGCCGTTCGGAAAGTTTCTATTGGGATGATGGGCGCCTAAAATCCGCGTCGTTCGACGCCACGCAAGGCTTTGGCGTGCGCATCGTGGCGGGCGAACGCGCCGGCTATGGCCACGCCAGCGTGCTGGAAACCGGCGCCGTCGAGCGCGCGGCAGAGGCCGCGGCCAGCGTTAAGATGGGCCATGAGGGCACGCTCGAAGCGAGCCCGGCGCGGGTGAACCGCCAGCTCTATCGCGACTTCGACCCGATCGAAGCGCCGGGCTTCACCGACAAAACCTCTCTCCTCGCCGAGATCGACGCCTATTGCCGGGCGCGCGATCCGCGCGTGGTGCAGGTCGCGGCGACGCTTGCGGGCGGGCACCGCGCGCTGACCATTCTGCGTCCGGACGGCGCCAAGCTGACCGATCACCGCCCACTGGTGCGGATCAATGTGTCGGTGACGGTCGAGCGCGATGGTCGCCGGGAGTCCGGTTCGGCCGGCGCGGGCGGGCGTGAGCCGTACGAAGTGTTCATCGCGCCCGAGCGTTGGAAGAAAATGGCCGACGAAGCTTTGCGCATCGCGCTGGTGAACCTCGACTCGGTCCCCGCGCCCGCCGGCGAGATGGACGTGGTGCTTGGTCCGGGTTGGCCGGGCGTGCTGCTCCACGAAGCCGTCGGCCACGGTCTCGAAGGCGACTTCAACCGCAAAGGCACGAGCGCATTTGCCGGCATGGTGGGCGAGCGCGTCGCGGCGCCGGGCGTGACAGTCGTCGATGACGGCACGATCGAGAATCGTCGCGGCTCTCTAACGATCGACGACGAAGGCACGCCGACATCGCGCACGGTGCTGATCGAAGACGGCATCCTCAAGGGCTATCTGCAGGATCGCATGAACGCGCGGCTCTCGGGTGTGGCGCCAACCGGCAACGGACGTCGCGAATCCTACGCGCACCGGCCGATGCCGCGCATGACCAACACCTTCATGACCGCCGGCGACAAGGACCCCGGTGAAATTCTCGCTTCGCTCAAAAAGGGCGTTTTTGCAGTGAATTTCGGCGGTGGGCAGGTTGATATCACCAGCGGCAAGTTCGTCTTTCAATGCACCGAAGCGTACATGGTCGAAGACGGAAAGATCGTCGCTCCAATCAAAGGCGCGACGTTGATCGGCGATGGCCCGAGCGCACTGACGCGCGTGAAAATGGTCGGCAACGATTTGAAGTTGGACGAAGGCGTCGGCACCTGCGGCAAGGGCGGACAGAGCGTGCCTGTCGGCGTCGGCCAACCAACGCTCTACATCACCGGACTGACAATCGGCGGGATGTGACTCCACAAAGCAATTAGACAGTTTCACGAATCGAGGCAGAAGATTGCGCGTCCACAAGTCTGGGGAGGCCATCATGGCTGCCAAGAAGAAAACGACGGTTAAGGCTGCGGCGAAGAAGACCAAAGCCAAGAAGACGTCGAAGAAGAAGTAAGCTAGCGCCACAAGCGCTAACGGAAACGCCGCCGCGGCTCACATGCCTCGGCGGCGTTTTTGCGTTTGGGCGATCGTCGCATTGCGTCGCCGCCGCTATCACAGTGCGCTGCGGCTGCTCGCATTGAAGGTCGATGCGGGTTTGTGTTTCGGCGATTACAGTTCGCCGCCGCTTGTCGTGCGCGTCACGAATCCGTCGCGCGCTTTGGAGGCTTCGTCGCAAACGGGCGCGCGTGCCGTTATTTCGCCCGGAAATCCTAAGGAAACAGCAGTCCATTGCATCTAAGGGCGCTTGCAGATCGCATCCCTGATGCAGGGGAGCCGCTGGGTGGCGGCAAAAGGGGGAAGCATGTTCGGGCGGATGATGGCGTCGATGGTGGCGCTCACGGGAGCGGCGTACGCGCAAGAACAGGCGCCCGCAGCACCCGAATGCACGCCCGCGCCGAGCTGTTCAACAACCGCGCTCGCGCCCGATGTGGCGGGCCGGCTCACATACGACACGGCGTTCTTCGCACAATTCAATCCGCAAAACGCGCTCGACATGGTCAACCAGACGCCCGGCTTCTCGCTCGACGGCGGCGATGACCGGCGCGGATTTTCGGGCGCGGTCGGCAATTTGCTGATCGACGGCCTGCGGCCGAGCACCAAGAGCCAGGATCTCGAGTCGATCCTGCAGCGCATCCCGGCGCGCCAAGTGGTGCGCATCGAGCTGCTCCGTGGCGCCGACGTCGCAGGTGACGCCTCAGGCGCGGCGGTGCTGCTGAACGTCGTGCGTGTGCCATCCGCGGGCAGCGGCCTATGGCGCGTCGGCGCCGAAGTGGCGCGTCGCACTGGCCCGCAAGGGGAGCTCTCCTATAGCGGCCGCACCGGCCAGTTCGAATATGGCGCGGGGATCGAATATTATAGCCAGTTCCGGATGCAGCCGGGCCGTCGAAACAATTACAATGCGCTCGGCAATCTGACATCCACCGTCAACACGCCCTCGCCTCGCGACTATCGCAACTGGACCGCCACCGCCGACGCGGCAATGCCGCTGTTCGGCGGACGCCTCAGCACCAACGGCCAGTATTACGGTGAACGCTTCCACCAACTCGGCGCGTTCGTATTCTCCGACCCGGCTGGAAACGTTTTCCGCAGCGATCTCGACAACAGCGGCAATTCGCTTCGCCGCTTCGAACTCGGCGTAAACTATGACCGCGACTTCGGCCCGTGGACAATGAGCCTCATCGGCCTGGCCAATCGTGGCACGTTCAACTTCGATCAGAGCTTCTACTCAACCGACGGCGTGCTCTCATCGACGTTCGTGCAAGCACAGGAACAGAAGACTGGCGAAACGATCGTGCGCGGCACGCTTTCGCGCGCGCTTAACGCCCAGCACCGCGTGGAAGTGGGACTGGAAAGCGCGTTCAACTCCCTCGACCAAACTTTGGTGCTGACAAACGACAGCGGCGCCGGGCCAGCGGCGCTTGCAGTTCCAAACTCCAACGTCCTCGTCGAGGAAGAGCGTGTCGACGGCTTCGTTGTGCACACATGGCAGCCCAGCCCCGGCTGGTCCGTCGAGACCCGCTTGGCTGGCGAACAATCCACGCTGACGTTCACTGGCGACAGCAACCAAACCGTCGAGCTCGCCTACTTCAAACCGTCGGTTCAAGTGTCGCGACAATTTGGTGAGCACAACCAATTGCGCTTCCGTGTTTATCGCGACGTAGATCAGCTCGACTTCGACGACTTCGTTTCCGCTGCCGGCATCACCGACAATCTGATCAATGGCGGCAACCCTGATCTGACGCCCGAAACGTCCTGGCGCGCCCAACTCGCTGCGGATTTGCGCCTGCCGGGCAACACCGCCTGGAACGTCAGCGTTGAGCGGCGTTGGATCAGGGACGTCAGCGATCTCGTCACGCTGCTAGACACACGCGGAACCGCCGATCCGTCGGATGACCGCTTCTTCGACGCGCCGGGCAATCTCGGAGATGGCGACGCGTGGTACATCGAGTCAAACCTCACGCTGCCGACGCCATGGCTGCTTCCCTCCTCGCGGCTAACTCTATATTCGGCGCATTGGTTCAATGAAGTCACCGATCCGTTGACCGGTCGGCAGCGCCATTTCTCCGGCGACAACGACCTCTTCTATCGCGGTGAATTTCGCCAAGACCTGAGCGGCTTGCGCATGGCCTGGGGCGTGTTCTTCAACAAGGGCTCGGAGAACCAGCAATTCCGCTTCGACGAAGTCGACACCTACGAAGAAGGGCCGTGGGTGGATGCCTTCGTTGAGACAACGGCGATCGAGGGCCTGCGCATACGCCTGACCGCCGCCAACATCCTCGACGGCGACATCCGGCGCCAACGCATGTTCTTCGGCGATGGCGATCCAACAACGCCCGACAATCGCAATTCGCCGTTCCTGCGCCTCGACGAGCGCCACCGCGAATTCGACTACGATCCGTGGTTCGTGATCTCGGTATCGGGTTCCTTCTGACGCCGGTCGCGCTCTGCTGACTTGGCGGCTAGTTTACGCGGCATGAGATCGATTCACGCCGCGCTTGTCGCCCTCGCCCTGCCCTTCATTTTGGCCGGCTGTTCCTCGCCGCAGCCAGCGGCCGCGCCGCCGCTGGCGAGCGAGACCGACATCCTCGCGGTCGAAAGCGCATCGCTCGACCCCCGTGACGCGGAGTGGAACCAGTCGTTCGCGCCGTTCAACGTCATCGGCAACATCTATTATGTCGGGCCGACGAACGTGTCGTCCTACCTCATCACCACCGACGACGGGCATTTCCTGATCGACGGCGGCTTTGCGCAATCGGCGCCTCAGATTATCGCCAACGTCGCCGCGCTCGGCTTCGACATCGCCGACGTCAAATACCTGCTGAACACGCACGCGCACAACGACCACGCCGGCGGATTGGCGAGGTTGCAACGCGCCAGCGGCGCGACCATGGCCGCCAGCCCCGCTGACCGCGTCGCGCTTCAAGCGGGTCGCGTCGGCTATGGCCCGTCCGCCGATTGGGCGTTTCCGCCGGTGCGCGTGGACCGTGTCATCGCCGATGGCGACACGCTCACCCTCGGCGGCGTAACGCTGACGGCAATCGTCATGCCGGGCCACACCGCGGGCTGCACCTCCTGGATGATGGATGTCGCCGGCGCCGATGGCGCACAGCATCGCGCCTTCTTCCATTGCAGCTCCACGGTCGGCGGCCAGAGCCTCTCGCCCCCTGACTACCCGACGATCGTCGAGGACTTCCGCGCCACGTTCGCGCGCGTGCGGACGCTTCAAGCCGACATTTTGCTGCCGAACCACGGCAATTTCATCGATCTTCCGGCGCTACGCGCACGGCAAATCGCGGGCGACGCCAACGCGTTCGTGGACGCCGGCGCACTCCAGAGCTTCAACGATGCGACCGAAGCCGCGTTCAACACGGAGCTTGAACGCCAGAACGCCGCCACGCGTTAGCGTGCGAGCGTCTTGCGGCCGCGCGGCGTGGGCTCGGGATCGCTATCGAACATCGGGTTTGGATCCCAATGGTTCTCGAACGGCGCATCCTTCAGATAGTCGGGCAGCCGGGCGCTGATCGCCTTCTCGTTGGCGACTGAGATAATCTGCGTGGCCTTCGACATATTGCGCAGCAGGTCTGCGTCGACGTCGCCGATCAGTTCCGCGCTCTCCTTCGCCATCAAATGGTTGGCGACGCCGAACAGCTGGAACACGCCGGCATTGTTGAAGATCGTGCGCCAATCTTTCGGATAGAGCCGCTGCAGCTGGCTGAGATCCTGGAAGAACGGCCACACCTGCAGGCCATACCCGCGCAGCAACGTCATCGATTGGCGCAGCGGCCCGAATTCGCCAAGCTGAGCGCACTCGTCCAGCAGGAAGAGCGTTGAGCGCTTCGGGCGGCGCTTGCGCCCCATCACCGTCAGCATCAGCGCGCCAACCCAGAGGCGCAGCAAGGCGCCGTGGCTCTCAAGCTTGTCCGGCGGGATGACGATGTAGATCGTCATCGGGTCGCCGCGCCGCACCGCGTCGAGCGAGATGGTGGAGCGCGTCAGCGAGCGCAGCGCCGAATCCGAGTTCACGACCTTCAGATAGGACTGCGTGGTCGAGAGGATGCCGGAACGCGTCTGCTCGGTAATCGGCAGGAACGAGCTGATGTTTTGCTTCGAGAGCCGGTTCAGCGGTTCATGGTTCTCGATCAGCGCCGCGAGATTATACACCGCGTCGTCGCTCATCAGGATTTCACGCACTTTGCCGAAGTGCTTTTCATTCTTCGGCGCGGTTTCAGCGACAGCGGCGATCACGCCCGCCATCAGCGAACGGCCCCAATTGTCCCAGAAGGGCTCCTTATGGAAGCCAGCGTCGCCCGCGAGCAGCGAGGCAAGCATTTCCGCGTCCGCATCCAGCAGCGCGCCAGGACGCTGGAAGAGGTCAAACGGGTTCAGGCTGTCGGTGTTCTTCGACACCGCGCCGAACGGATCAAGGAGGCGGACCTCCTGGCCCATTTCCTTTCGCCGGCGGGCGGTCACGTGCCAGGTCTCGCCCTTGGGGTCGATGACGATCACCGAGCCTTCGAACCGCAGCAGGTTCGGAATGATGACGCCGCGGCCCTTGCCGGCGCCCGTGGGGGCGATCGTCACCAGGTGGCGGTCCTCGGCGTAAAGGATCGGGACTTCGCCAACGGGCGCAGCTTCAGGCAGCGCCGGCGCGCCAAAGCCGATCGCTTGCTTACCGTTGTCGCCAGATTTCCAACCAAGGAGGATGTCTGTCACCTCCGGCCGGACCTGCTCCGGGGCCGCCACGGGCCTCTTCTTGGAGCGGGTATTTCTCGGCCGTGCCATGGGTGACGCCTCCTCCCGACGGCGCTGCCAGCCAGCCCCGCACGAATCAAAGATAGCCCTCGATCAGGGCCGGACCCGTCCGTGAATAAGTCCCCTGAGAGGCGAATTCGGGCAGACCGGCGACCAAGCGTCCCCGCCTCGTCCTGGCTTAGATCAGCCGGAAAAGAGGGCGAGCGCAACGCCTTCTAGCTGTGAGGCGAGCACTATATTTTTTTGCTCGCGGAAACAGCAGAACGCCGCCCATCTCTGGGCGGCGTCGCTTTGTTTTTATTGGGTTTTCGTGTTTACGGAGGTTAACGGATGTCGCCCATCCATTTTTTGAGAATGGGCGAGAGGAGCAGCAGCACGACGCCCGCGCCGATGCCCCAATATCCAACCATGGTGAACTCGCGCAGATAGGTTGCGAGCTGTCCGCCCACATCGACGACCTGGCCCGCAACGGTATCGGCCGAGGTGCGCTGGGCGATGATCGCCGCGAGGATGTGCGCCAAAGATGACGACAAGAACCACACGCCCATCATCAAGCCAACGACGCGCACCGGCGAAAGCTTGGTGATCATCGACAGGCCGACTGGCGAGAGGAAGAGTTCGCCCGTGGTGTGGAGAAGATAGAGCAGCCCGAGCCAGATCAGCGGCACCTGGTAATTCGCATCCGCGAACTGGGCGCCGAACACAAGCACGAAGAAGCCCACGCCAACTTGGATCAGGCCAAGCGCGAATTTAACCGGCGTCGATGGTTCAAGCTTCGCCTTCGCAAGCGCAACCCACATCGCCGCGAACGGCAATGCCAAGAGCACGATGAAGCCGGGGTTGAACATCTGCGTCTGCGCCGCCGTCATCACGACGCCGGGCACGACGGTGAGGTCCGTGTTGCGTTCCGCGAACAGCGAGAGCGACGAGCCCGCCTGCTCGAACAGCATCCAGAACACGACGCTGAAGAACACCATGATCAGAGCGGCGATCATTTGCGAGCGCTCAAGGCCCTTAAAGCCAATCAGAGCAAAACCGAGCACCAGGACGAAGAGAGCGGGCACCACGATTGGCAGCGCTTGCTCCATCAGCTCGGTTTGTTGCACCAGCATCCACGCCGGGATCACCGCCAACAGGCCGCCGATCCAAATCATGCCCTCAAGTCCGCCGCCGAGCGGCTTTGGCGGATCGGCTTTGCCCTGCAAATGCTTCTGCCCCATCAGGTATTGGATGAGGCCGAAGGTCATGCCGATGCCCGCGAGGCCGAAGCCATAGGCCCAGCCGTACGTCATGCCGAGATAGCCGCAGAGGCCAGTGGCGAGCACTGAGCCGAGGTTGATGCCCATGTAGAAGATGGTGAAACCACCGTCGCGGCGGGGATCGCCCGGCGGATAGAGTGCGCCCACCGTTGTAGAGATATTGGCCTTCAGGAAGCCGACGCCGACGATGATGAAAGCCAGTGAGAAATAGAGGATTTGCTCAAATGGGATGGTCATCCCAGCGAAGCTGAACACGTCCGGACGAACGCTGAGCGCGTAATCTTCTGTCGCCATGAAGGACGGCACGTTGGCCCCGCCGGCCTCAATGCGCATGCCTTCCGGCGACACCGTCACGGGATAGCGTGCTTCGCCATCGACGAGGAACAGCTCGCGGTTGTCGCCGCGGCCATCCGCGATCACGTCATAGGTCGCGCCTTGGTACGTGACCTCCTGCACCGAGCCGCGGCCTTCGAACGCCATGCCGAAGTGGCCAAGCACCAACAGCACCGCGCCAATCGTCACGGCTTTGCGCGCGCCGAGGTAACGGTCGGCGATGACGCCGCCGATCACCGGGATCAGGTACACAAGCGCCGCGTAGGCGCCGTAGAGCCCCTGAGCTTTCTCATCCGAGAACAAAAAGTGCTGCGTGAGATAGATCACCAGCAGCGAGCGCATGCCGTAGAACGAGAAGCGCTCCCACATTTCGGTGAAGAAGAGCGTGACCAAGCCGCGCGGATGGCCAAGAAACGTGCTCTCGGAGCCGGAAGCGGCAGCGCCGCTGGCGGTCGTGTCTGTCATACTTTGATCCCCTAGAGCGCGGGCTTGGCCGACGCTCTCCCTATTGCTTGGAAGACAGACAAGCCGCGCGCGGCGGCCCGGTCAAGCTTCCGCCGACAGGCGGAGGTCCGGCGTAAGCAGCCACCAGAAGGCGGTTCCCGGCGTGGTGTCGAGCCAGAAGCCGAGTTTTCGCAAGGTTTTGACCGACGCCACATTTCGCCTGTCGCAACCGGCGATGATGGTTTCGGCGCCGCCATGGGCGAAAAGCCAATCGATCACGGCGCCACTCATCTCAGTGGCATAGCCCTGCTGGCGACGCTCGCGCGCCACGGCGTAGCCGATCTCAACCTCATCTGGCGCGCGCAAGCTGGGCTCGAAGCGCACATCGCCCACGACGCTGCCCTCGGCGCGATGAATGGCGACAGCGCGGATCGGCGTCTCCTGCCCCCACGCCGGATGAGCGGCCTTGGCGACAAGGCCCAAGTTTGCAGCGCACCAATCGGCAGGCGCCTCTGCGCCGATTTGCTCCGAAAACGCCTCGCCGCCCGCGCGCGCGGCCTGCGCCAGAGCCGGCGTCACCGGCTCAAGCCGAAGGCGCGCGGTGAACAGTGGGTGGCGTAGCGGACGCATGCAAGCGCGAGCATGGAGGTTTTTGTGGTGACCGCAATGTTGGTTCGTCAGACGGGCGAACGCTCTTGGACCGCCGGCGTCCTCGCCGGCAGCTTTCGCTTGAGCAAGCGCCGCCCTTCGACAAGCTCAGGGTGGCGCGCCATAGGTCGTCTCCCAAACACCGAACGCACCGCAGCGCGAGTCTGAGCCTGTCCGAGGCCGCGCGGCCCAGAACATTCGCCGGCGAGGACGCCGGCGGTCCAAGAACGTCAATACGCGCACGCCTCGAACACGGGGCGCACGTCGCGCTTCCATTCGGTGTGGTAACGCTCAAGCAGACGCTCGGCCGGCGTGACGCCGCTGGCGGCGATGTCGTCGAGTTCGGCGAGGAAGTGGGTTTCGTCCTGGCCGCCGCTGTCGAGTTGTGCGCGGGACTTGAGACCTTGGCGGGCGATCGCCAGCGAGGCTTGGGCAATGTCTTGCGCGGTGACGCCGCGGATCGGCGCCTTCAGGCCAAGAACCGGCACGGCGCGGCGCAACGCTTCGCGATCTTCCGCCGTCCAGCTTTTTACGAGCGACCACGCCGCTTCAAGCGCGGCATCGCAATACATGATGCCGGCCCAGAAGGCCGGCAGCGCGCAGAGGCGCGACCATGGGCCGGAATCGGCGCCGCGCATTTCGAGATACGTTTTCAAACGCACCTCAGGGAAAATCGTCGTCAGATGATCCTCCCAATCTTTTTTGGTGGGACGCTCGCCGGGCAGCTCGTCGAGCTTGCCGTCCATGAATTTGCGGAACGAGCGGCCTGAGAGATCGATATATTTGCCATCGCGATACGCGAAGTACATCGGCACATCGAGCGCGTATTTCGCGTAGCGCTCAAAGCCCATGCCGTCCTCGAACACCCACGGCAACATGCCGGTGCGATCCGGATCGGTGTCGCTCCAGATGTGGCCACGATATGAAAGGAAGCCGTTGGTACGTCCCTCCGCGAACGGCGATGCCGCGAACAACGCGGTGACGATCGGCTGCAACGCGATGCCGACGCGGAATTTTTTCACCATGTCCGCTTCGGATGCGAAATCCAGATTGGTCTGCACTGTGCAGGAGCGGAACATCATCTGCCGCCCCAACCGGCCGACCTTGGCCATGTAGTTCCGCATGATCTGGTAGCGGCCCTTCGGCATGATCGGCGTATCTTCGAGGCTCCAGAGTGGTGAGAAGCCCATGCCTAGAAAGGCAATGCCCATCTTGCCGGCGACATCGCGCAATTGCGCGAGGTGCGAGCCGGTTTCGCTACACGTCTGATGCAGATGCTCAAGCGGTGCGCCGGAGAGTTCGAACTGGCCGCCCGGCTCCAACGTAATGGAGGCGCCGCTCTGCGACAGCGCGATCGTGTTCGCGCCCTCCTTCACTTTGGTCCAGCCATACGTCTTGGAGAGACCGTCGAGCAGCGCGCCAATGCCGCGTTCGCCTTCGTAGGGAACCGGCTCCAGCGTCTCCTTGTAGAACGCGAACTTCTCGTGCTCGGTGCCAATGCGCCAGGTCGAGCGATCAGGCTTGTTGCCAGACGCCAAATGGTCGACCAGGTCCTTGAAGCCCTCGATCGGCGGTGATTTTTGCTTTGTCGCCATGTCGCGAGCCTCCCTGGCCGCCCATGTGGAGTTTCCCGCGCCGGCCCGCAAGCGTCTAGCCGGTTCGCCAATCGACCCACGCGGCTTGGACAAGTGTTAACGCGGCGCCGGACGCTTCATTGGACCGCCTGGCCGATGCGTCCAACGTCCGTCCCGTAAAGGACACGCACGATCCGATGCGTCGCGGCCGTCAAGGCAAACGGCCCAACCAGACGGGAATCGATTGAGTTGTCCCTGAAATCGCCAGCGACGAACATTTGCGCGGCCGGTACAGAAATGGCCGGCATGGTTCGGAGCCCCGGAAGTTCTTCTACATCGCCCTCAAAATGCTGGACGCGAAAAGTGCGACCGCCGATCTCTTCGCGTGACAGGCGGATGCGACGACCTTCCCATTCGCCCGAGCCGACCTCCTCCCGCCAAGCCCGATTGCCGTTAATCAAGGGCGATCCGTTCTGGAAGCTCACCTCATCACTTGGCAACCCGATAACGCGGCCGGTGAAGGGCAGGACACCCTGGCCATCGTCGCGATTGTAGACGATCAGTTCTCCCAAGCGCGGAATCGGCGCCGCCGAGCCAACAAGCTGCTCGGCCAGGACAACGTCTCCAGGCATCAGCGTAGGGTTCATACTTGGACTCGGAATGCGGAAGCTGCGCGTCGCGCCCTCAGAACAACTCGCGACGCTAGGCGTGCAAAGCGCGGCGGCGGCGATGAAAAACGAGCGCCGGTTGAGTAAACCCGAATGCGTTATCACCAATCCCCCCAACCAGCTTGTACTAATGACAAGGTCGCGATCACGGCCGTTTCGGCGCGCAAGATGCGCGGACCAAGTGATACCGGAATGACGTAGGCGAGCGCACGCAACATGCGGCGCTCCTCTGGCGTGAAGCCGCCTTCGGGGCCAACGAGCACCGCAGCTCCCCCTCCTCTCGAGAGGAGGGGGTTGGGGGGTGGGGTGGGGCTCTGCGCATGTGATGAAGGCGGCTTCGGTGAAGCGCCTTCACCTTTGACGTCGCGCATCACCCCACCCCCTGCCCCCTCCTCTCGAGAGGAGGGGAAGAGCGCTTCAAGCATCGGCCGCGCTCGGCCATTCTCGCCACCCCATGGCGCGTGTGCATCATCACCGCGTTCGTCCGCAAAGATCAGCGGACGCGACGCATCCCAACCGTCAAGCATGCGCGCCAGCGACAGCGGCTCGCACACGTCCGGGGCATCAAAGCGTTCGGTCTGTTCGGCCGCTTCGCGGGCGATTGATTGCAAGCGATCCACGCGCACCGTTTCGGCGATCGTGCGTTGGGTGATCACAGGGCGAATGCGGCGGACGCCGAGTTCGGTCGCCTTCTCAACAATCAGGTCCGTCGCGTGGCGCTTCACCGGCGCGAACAGCAGATCGAGATCGGGCACGGCGCGCGCGGCGCGCACGAACTCCGTCACGCTCACGCTCATCCCGCGCTTTGTCTTCTCTGCGACGCGCGCGCGCCATTCGCCAGCGGTCGCGTTGAAAACACGAAGCGTGTCGCCAACGTCGAGCCGCAGCACAGTTCCGACATGCCGCGCCTGCCCCTCGTCCAGCGCAATCATTGCGCCGACGGAAAGCGTTTGGTGCTCAATCAGGAGACGCGGATTGGCCATGGGTTCCTTGGGTGTTGCCCTTTGCTGCCAAGGGCTTGGCCGCAAAGCAAGCGCCAGCCCTTGACCCGAGCGCCGCCCCGGCGCTTCCTCCCGCCCCGACGCTGGAGGGGATGATGGCGGGAACCGTATTGCTGACGGGCGGGGACGTGATCGAGGTGCAGCTTACCTCGGAGACGGTCGTGATCGAGGGCGCCCATGGGCGCCGCGCTTCCGACGAACCCGGCCACATCACCAACCGCATGCGCCTGTTCGTCCGCGAGACCGACGGCAAGGAAGCGAAATATGATTTCGAGGAATGCGAGCTCGGCGTACGCGACACGCAGCGGGTGGCGATCGCGCGCGCCAAGTTCAAAGGCCGCGACGAGCCGTTGAACCTAATCCTGTTCAATCTTTCGACCGGCGAGAAGGATTGCTTCGAAAGCGGCCTCTTCGCACATCTGGCGTACCGGCCATTCTTCGGCGCCAAATGGAAGGCGTTTTTCTTTTCGCTGTTGATCGCCTTCGTGTTTTTCTGCGTCAGCTTCTACATCGTCCGCCACGGCGATGGCGCAGTCACAAGCACCTCGCTCGCCATCATGTTCGCGTTCCTGCTCTACCCGCTGCTCTGGTGGATCTGCGGCACATGGGACCGCGTGACCGAACGCATTCGCTACAAAAAGGCGCGCCGCGATTTCATCGCCGAGATGGAAGGGCGTGCGCGGGTGTATGCGCCAAGCACCGCGCCCGCCGCGCCACCCGCCTAATTCAGCTGATCAGCGTATTCTGATCAAATACGAGTCGCCATCCGCCGCCTTCGAGCGCGAAGGTGAGCGTTAGCCACGCCGTGCTGGTCTGGGTGGCGCCTGCGGCGTCGATGGAGGAATAACGATAGCGCATCAGAGCGTGCGCGAGATCCGTGGATTCGATGACACTCACGATCTCGAACTCAAGGCGGCCGTTGTCCGCCGCGGCGAACCAGGCACGATGGAAATCGATGAAGTCCTGTCGCGTGTTCCATTTGTGGCCGGTGGGCGCGAGCATTGGCAGCGCCTCGCCGCTGGTCAGCGTCGGGATCAGCGCGTCGATGTCGCGCGCGGCGATGGCGTTAAGGTGCGCCTCCAATGCCGGGCGAAACGCCGGCGCCGGTTCGCGATGCGCGGTCGCACACGCGGTGAGCGTAAGCGCGACGATGATGGCGGCGAGAGCTTTCACTGAAGAATCCCCATACGAACTGGCGGCGCCCGCGCTTTGCCAGCGCGAGCGCCGCCTTGCTTGGGGAGACTTGCGTCTTCGCGTCGCTAGGCCGCCTCGTCCGCGTCCAGTTTATCGCCCCGCGCTAACGCATTCAGACGCGCATAGAGCCCGCCGCCGCCGATCAGTTCGGCATGGCGGCCCTGCTCGACGATCCGGCCTTGGTTGAACACCAAAATCCGATCCGCCTCGCGCACCGTGGAAAGTCGGTGCGCGATGACGATCGTCGTGCGCCCCTGCTTCAGCTCGGCCATCGCCGCCTGCACGTCGCGCTCGGTTTCCACGTCGAGCGACGAGGTCGCCTCGTCGAGGATGAGGATCGGCGCGTCGGCCAGGAACGCGCGCGCGAGCGCCACACGTTGCCGCTCACCGCCCGAAAGCTTCACGCCGCGCTCGCCGACTTCGGTGTCGTAGCCCTTGGGGAGCTTGACGATGAAGTCGTGCGCACGCGCGCGCTTAGCGCAGGCGATGATGTCGTCCAGTGAAGCGCTCGGCCGGGCGTAGGCGATATTCTCACGCAACGAGCGGTGAAAGAGCGCCGGATCTTGGGGCACCAACGCCACGCTTTGGCGCAAGCTGGCTTGGGTCACCTCGCGCACGTCTTGTCCGTCGATGCGGATCGCGCCGCCCGACACATCGTGGAGACGCTGCACGAGTTTCACGAACGTGGTTTTGCCGGAGCCCGTCGGGCCCACGAGCGCGACGGTCTCTCCCGGCGCGATTTCCAGCGAGAAATCGCGATAGAGCGGCTCGGCGGCGTTCTTGTAGCCGAACGACACGTTATCGAACGCGATGGCGCCCGGCCCCGGCGCGAACGCGCGTGCGTCCGCTCTGTCGGAGACCTCCGCGTCATCGCCCGCGTATGCAACGACGTCCTCAATCTCCGCATAGCCTTTTTGCAGGTTCTGGAAGTTCTCACCGAGCGTCCGCAAATAGCCCGAAACCAGGAAGAACGATGTGATCGCAAACACCGCGTCACCGGCGCTTGCTTGGCCGCGCGACCATTCGAGGATCACCAGCCCAACCAGGCCCACTTGCAGCAAAAACAAGATCAGGTTCTGCACGATCCACGCATTGGTGTACTTCACCCATGTCACTTGGGACTTTGCGTTCCAATCCTGCGCTACGGCGTCGAACCGCGCCTGCTCACGCGCCTCCGCGCCGAACGCCTTCACGGTTGCGTTGGCGCCAACGGAATCGGCCAAAGCCGCGCCGATGCGCGTATCGGCGGCGTTGGAGACGCGCGTTGCATCGGCCATGTAGTGCACCGCCATCAGCCATGTCGCGATCAGGAAGCCGGCGATGGTCGCGCCGGTGAAAAACCCGATCAACGGCCATTGCACGGCTGTCAGCACGGTGATGCCCACCAGCACAACGCCTGCTGGCAACACGAACCACACTAAGGTGTCGGAGATCGTATCGTAGGCCCACATGGCGCGTGACACGCGCCGCACCGTCGCGCCGGCGAAATTGTCGGCGTGCCAATCGGACGAGAAACGCTGCACGTCCTTGAAGCCGCTAGATACGATGGCTTGCATATTGTTGGCGGCGAACGGAATCCAAAAGCGCACGCCAATATTGCGCGCGAAATAGAACACGAAGGCGATCGCCGTGAAGAGACCGAAGCCCCACGCCGCCTGGCGCGCGCCCGCGTCGCTGGGCCCAGCGGTCAATGCTTCAACCAATTGCGCGGATGCAAACGGCAAAGCCAGATCGCACGCCGTCGCCAGCGCGAAGAAGCCGCCAAACCACGCGAGCTTGCCGGGCTGCGAGGACCACAGCCGCCAGATGTAAGATGCAACGGCGCCGACGCTGGCCTTGCGCTGGCCGCGTTCGGAATCGCCGTCAAAGTCGAGCACGTCGCTCATTTGAATAACCCTCGGCCACGCATAGCAGCGCGGCGCAGATAGAGATTTGGGAGTTTAAGGCTGGAACAAAACCCCGCACAAAAGGCGGGGACCACGCCAAAGCGTGCGGCTAAGCGAGCATTTCCCGGCGTGGATCGTGGATCAGCCGGAATTTCGAGCGAAGCCGCATCACGCTGGCTTCAGACCCGGCAGCGTCCGCTCGCGGCGCCGCTGGTGAAGGCGGGAGTGGTCATGAATTCTGTTGCTCCGAAGCGGCACACATAGCGCTTGTGTCGCCTTGCGTCCACACCAAGCGCGCCGCATTTTCGCGCCTACGATGAACCAGAAGCCCGCCGATGCGCTCGCGCAACACTGGACCGACCGCCTGCCCGCGGCGCTGAAGCCGTACGCGCAGCTCTCGCGGCTCGACCGCCCGATCGGGTGGCAATTGTTGCTGCTGCCGTGCCTGATGGGTTTGGCGATCGTGCGCACGCAGGACGGCTTCTTCGCCGAGGACGCGCGCTACGCTTTGGCTTTCTTGCTAGGCGCCGTCGCCATGCGCGGCGCCGGCTGCACCTACAATGACATCCTTGATCGTGACATCGACGCGAAGGTCGCCCGCACGCGGGCGCGGCCAATACCGTCCGGCGCGATGTCGGTGAGGGCGGCGTGGGCGTGGCTGCTACTGCAATGCCTTGCGGGGCTTGTTGCCCTGCTGATGTTCCCGCACTTCGCGCAAATCACGGCTTTGATCGCGTTGCCGCTGGTGGCGCTCTACCCGTTGATGAAGCGCATCACCTGGTGGCCGCAGGCGTGGCTCGGCATTGTGTTTTCTTGGGGAGCGCTGGTTGGCGGCGCGGCGGTGGCGTTTCCGGCCAGTGCGATGCCGCCGGAGGCGATAGCGCTCTACGCCGGCTGCATCGCCTGGACCATCGGCTATGACACGATCTACGCCCTGCAAGATCGCGAGGACGACGCGTTGATCGGCGTGCGCTCCACCGCGCGTCTGTTCGCCGATCAATGGCGGACATGGACGACATTCTTCTACGCCGCCGCGCTTTTTCTTTGGAGCGCCGCGGCGCAGCTTGCAGGCGCTCCGCTCGCCACGATCGGACTCTTGATCGCGATCGCCGCGTTCATGATCTGGCCGATGTTGCAGCGCGTCGACGATGCGAAAGGCGAAACCGCGCTCGCCGGCTTCAAGTTCAACGCATTGATTGGGCTTGCCGTCTTGCTGGCCTTCGCGGCCGAACCCATCTGGCGTACGCTACGGCCGCTGATGGGGTGAAAGCGATGGGCGACGCGGAAGTGCATCTGGCGAAAGTTTGTAAGCGGCTGGCGAAGGTGATGCCGACGCACGAAGCTTTCCCGACGACGTTCGAAAAAAAGAAGGACCCCTATCGCGCGCTGGTCCGCGCGGTGGTGTTTCAGCAGCTCTCTGGCAAAGCGGCGACGACGATCCACAATCGCGTGCTGGCCCTATTTCCGGACAAGGATCATCCTGAACCTGAGGACCTGCTCGCCACGAAGGATGAAACCCTGCGTTCAGCGGGGCTCTCGCGCCAGAAAACCGCCGCCCTGAAAGACATTTCGCAAAAGCGCATCGACGGGATCATTCCGCCGGCGCGGGCGCTGGCGCGCTTGTCCGACGAGGAGATCATCGAGCGCCTCACCGCCGCGCGCGGCGTCGGCCGCTGGACCGTGGAAATGTACCTCATCTTCACGCTCGGCCGCCAAGACGTGTTGCCGATTGACGATCTCGGCGTACGCAAGGGCGCAGAGAAACTTTATCGCCGCGAGTTCACGCCCAAGACGCTTGGCGAGTATGGCAAGCGCTGGGCGCCCTATCGCTCCGCCGCGGCGTGGCACATGTGGCGCGTCGCGGATACGCAGACGCCGGATCAGAGCAAGGTCTAGCTGGGGTGGCGCGCGCGTGAATCGCTCGGCGCTTGCCTGCGTTCGCGCATTCCGTAGTCGCGCGACACGTCGGCGATGCGCACGCGGTAGTCGCGGAATATTTCGGCGCGTCCGGCGGCTTGGGCGGCTCGATGCGCTTCAAGCTTACGCCATTGCGCCACCGCCTCCTCATCGCGCCAAAACGAGAGCGAGAGCACTTTGCCCGGCGCGCTCAGGCTTTCGAAGCGCTCAATCGAGATGAAGCCGTCGATTTCAGCGAGCAGCGGTCGCAATTCGGCGGCGATGCGGAAATAGTCGTCGCGCCGCGTCTCGTGCGGCTCAGCCTCGAAGATCACAGCGATCATGGGCGCACTAAGGGGCCGTGCGGCGCCGACGCGAGTTTCAGAAACATGCGATCCTCACTGCGGATAAATTGTTCCCGCTTGGCGAAGGCGTAGTTTTCCCTGCCCGACGGATCGGCCGCCAACCGTGCGCGATAGGCTTCGTAGGCAGCGAGGCTCTCAATGTTGTAGAGCGCAATTGCCGTAGTCGCGGAGCCTTCGTGCGGCGCGAAATAGCCGATCAGGTCAGCGCCGCAGCGCGGGATGGCCTCGCCCCACACGCGCGCATAATGTTCAAACGCATCGCGTTTAAACGCGTCGATCTCATAACGGATAAAGCAGGTGATCATGGAAACCTCCAAGCTTCACCCTAGAGGTTGGCGGCGCGCAATGGTTCGTCTATGATCGAACTATGAAAGACGGCCCCTCCATAGCAGAAATCGCGTCGCTCATCGGCGACCCGGCGCGCGCCAATATGCTGACGGCGCTGATGCATGGCGGCGCGCTCACCGCGAGCGAACTGGCGCTTGAAGCGGGCGTCACTAAGCAAACCGCCAGCGCGCACCTGGCGAAACTCACACAGGCGGATTTGATCTCCGCCGAGGCGCAGGGCCGCCATCGCTATTACCGGCTGGCGGACGCCGACGTCGCGCGCGTGCTCGAAGGCTTGATGGGCGTCGCCGCGCGCGGCAGGCAATTGCGCACACAGCCGGGCCCGAAGGAGCCAGCGCTCCGGCGCGCGCGGGTCTGCTACGATCATCTCGCGGGGGATTTGGGCGTGGCGCTTTACGAGGCGTTGCTGCGGCAACGTTGGATCGCTTTGCGCGATGGCGAATTGGACGTTACCAAACTCGGCCGCGCCGCGTTCGCGCGCTTTGGCTGTGACATGCCCGCCCTGGAGCAAGGAAACCGACAGCTCTGCCGCGCTTGCCTGGATTGGAGCGTTCGCCGTCATCATCTTGCCGGCGCGCTTGGCGCGGCCCTGCTCGAGCAGTTCGTGGCGCGCGGTTGGGCGAGACGCGTGCGCGCAAGCCGCGCGATGAGCTTCAACGCCCCTGGCGAAGCAGCTCTACGCACGGGTTTTGGTATTGCGCGTTAGCCTTTCCGCGCGGGGCAAGTGTTGATGCCGAGCAGCGCATAGGCCGGGCAAAAGCCGACGATGCCGGTGAGCAACGGAATCGCACCAAGATAACCCCACGCTGTCTGCGGGCCGATGAACGCTAGGGAAAGAATACCGGCGCCGGCGATGATGCGAATGGCGCGGTCCAGGCCGCCTTCGTTGGTTTTCATGTGTGACCTCCTTCCTGCTGTCTGCCGCGTCCGCCCGGGCGGCACTTTGATTCAGATCAGTTGGAGGGCTAGATTTCGCCGATGCCAGCCGTCGCGCGTATCGATCCGAAGACCGTGTTCACGCCCGACGAATGGGCGCGGCTTTCGGCGCACTCGACCTGGCGCGGCCTGGCGCTCGTGGCGGGCGCGTGGACGCTAATTTTCGGCGCTGGCGCGATGTTCGTGGTGTGGCCGAACCCGCTAACGTACGTGCTGGCGGTGATGCTGATCGGCGCGAAGCAACTTGGCCTCGCGATCCTGATGCACGACGCCGCGCACGGGGCGCTGCATAAAGATGCGAAGGTCAACGATTGGATGGGCGAGTGGCTGTGCGCAGCGCCAGTGGGCGGGCGGCTTGAAAGCTATCGCGCCTATCATTTGAAGCACCACCTCTTCACGGAGCAGCCGGAAGATCCAGACCTCGCGCTCTCAGCGCCGTTCCCGATTTCGCGCAAATCATTGTGGCGCAAGATTGTGCGCGATCTCACTGGGCAAACTTTCCTGAAACAGCGCGCGGCGCAGCTCTTTGGCGGCCGCAAGGACGGCGAGGTCGTCAATGCCGGCACGACGCATTTTCTGATGGTCAACGCGCTGCTGCTCGCAGCGCTGATCGCCGCCGGCTATTGGTGGGCGTACCCAGCGCTCTGGATTGTGCCGATGGCGACGTGGCTTCCACTGGTCACGCGCCTGCGGAATATCGCTGAGCACGCCTGTGTCGATACCCGCGAAGATCCGTTCAGCCATGCACGCACAACGAAAGCAAATGCGATTGAACGCCTCTTCATCGCTCCGTTCTATGTGCATTATCACGCCGAGCATCACGTGTTCATGCACGTGCCCTGCTACAATCTCCCGCTGGCGCATCGTCTGCTGATGGAAAAGGGCTACGGCGCGCGGATGCAGGTCGCCAGGAGCTATGCTGACGTCTTGCGCATAGCGGCGCCCGCTTAAATGATCACCGACATTCCGGTTTTCATCCGCGAGAACACCCGCGTGCTCGCGCCGAGCTATCTACCGGAGTTGAAGCTGCATCTGGCCGACGACGCCGTCGCTTTGTGGCAACTGACGGAAGAGCAACTCGGCGAACTCGGCCTGCCGCCGCCATTCTGGGCGTTCGCGTGGGCCGGCGGGCAAGCCTTGGCGCGCTACATTCTCGACCATCCCGAGATCGCACGCGGCCGCGAGGTGATGGATGTTGCGTCTGGCTCGGGGCTCGTTGCGATCGCGGCGATGAAAGCTGGCGCCCAAAGCGCGATTGCCGTGGACATTGATGCGTTCGCGGCGCATGCGGCGGAGATCAACGCGGCGCTCAACAATGTCGCACTCACAACCAGCAACGTCGATCCTGTCGGCCAGCCAACGTCATGCGACCTCATCCTCGTCGGCGATCTCTTCTACGATCGCGATCTCGCGCCACGCGTGCTGGCATGGCTTGAAACGCTGCAGCGCGACGGCAAGCAGGTGCTGATCGGCGATCCCGGCCGCACCTACTTGCCCAAAGACAAGCTTGAACAAATCGCCAGCTACGACATCCCTGTCACGCGCGCGCTGGAGGATGCGGAGATCAAACGCGCAGCGGTTTGGCGCTTGCGGTAGCTATTCGATCGCGCAGATATATTGCCGCTCTTCGTCATTGGTCTGTCGCGCGCGGATGTCAGCGCACACGGTTTCCCAGAACGGCATCACCTGCTCGCTCACCGCGTTGGCGCGGCTCCGCAATTCTTCGAGCGAGGGTTCGGCGGTCGCTGGATCGGCGATCCAGGTTGGTTCATAGGCCGGTCCACAACTCACTTCCGGGTAGAGCCCACGCGCGCACAGGCGCGAACGGTTGAGATTATACTCCCAGACCACATGGCGCAGATTGCGCGCCAACGTGCCCGGCGCTTCGCTTTCAGGCTCTGCGGCTGACGGGATGTCAGTGGTGAGGTTGGCGACCTGGTCAAGCATCACGCCGTAGCGGCCGATCTCGATCTGCATCTCGAACGGATCCGGCGGGGCGTCGGCGGCGGGCGCGCCGGCCTTCTCGCCGGTCTGCTGGCCGCAGGCCGCCAATGCGAAGAGCACCGCCACAAGCAAAATACGCGCACGCGCCATGAACGCCTCCTGGTTGGGAAACCAGTCTAGCGTCCTGACGGCAGCGCCGCGCCTACGTTTTTGTTTAGCGATCGACCATAGGGGCAAGCGCGTTGTAACCGCGGGCCCACATGGCTTCATCGTCGTCGCGGCGCTCCAAGAGCGTCCTCGCGGCGGCCCCGGCTCCAAAGCCGGCGACCACCGCGAATAGCGCCCAAGCGAGGCTCCAGAGCCCAGAGTTCAAGAGCTCGGCGTCGACCAAACCACCCATCCCCATGCCTTCGAGGCATTTGTTTATGTGGAGATTATGCAATGACGCGGTGAACACTCGGTTTCTGAAACGAAAACAAAAGATTGAAACGCCGATTTCCGCCGCTAGCGTGAGCGCGCTTCGAGGGAGGCCCTATGCTGCGTTTGGAAGTCGCCGCGATCTACGCCGGTGTGAATATCCTGATCTTGCTCGTGCTCGCAGTGCTGGTGGTGGCGGGCCGTCGGAAGCACAAGATCAGGTTGGGGGACGGTGGGAACGAGGAATTTTCCCGCGCTGTCCGCGCCCACGCCAATGCCGCCGAATACATCCCGGCTGGGCTGGTTGGCCTACTTTTCGTGGCTTTGATGGAGCCGGCGACGCCGCTTTGGCTGCTGCATGGCGCCGGAATTTCTTTGACCCTCGGCAGAATTTTGCACGGCATCGGCCTGCACACCGGGGTGCTCAATGCCGGCCGGATGCTTGGCATGGTGCTGACCTGGACCAGTTACGCGCTCTTGGGCGGGGGCCTCATTCTGGCCGGGCTCAGCCAGCAACTTTGACCTGAATCCGCCGATTGCCCGCCCCGGCCCGAGGGCCCATGTAGGGGCCATGGCTTTCGATGCTGATTCACACGCCGCGCTCGCGGCCCTCCTCGACCATGCCAAAAAGTCCGGCGCCGAAACGGCCGAGGCCAGTTTGGCCGCCAGGGAAAGCGTTTCCGCCGAAGTAAGACTTGGCGAACTTGAGGGCGTCGAGCGCGAGGAAGCGCGCTCGGTGGCGCTCAGAGCGTTCATTGGCAAGCGGCAAGCGGCTGCCTCCTCGACCGACCTTTCCGCCAAGGGCTTGCAGGCCTTGGCGGAGCGCGTGGTGGCGATGGCGAAGGCCGCGCCGGAAGACAAATATTGCGGGCTGCTCGAAGCTAAGCACCGCGCGACCGGCCGCGGCCCCGATCTCGAACAAGCCGACACCGTGCGCCCCAGCGCCGAACAGCTGGCCGAACTCGCCAAGATTTGCGAAGCGGCGTCGCTCGAAATTCCTGGAATCGAGAATTCCTCAGGTGGCGGCGCGTCGAGCGAAGCCTCGCACTTCGTCTACGCAACCTCCGATGGCTTCGAGGGCGCGGAGAGCTCCACCTCCTACAGCCTCGGCACCCAGCCGATCGCCGAGCGCGACGACAAGATGGAGCGCGACTACGAATGGCGCACCAAGCGCTTCTTCGCCGATCTGCCCGACGCGAAAACCATCGGCCGCATCGCTGGCGAGCGCACCGTCGCGCGCCTCGGTTCACGTAAGCTGGATAGCCAGAAGGCGGCGGTGATTTTCGAGAACCGGCTCGCGGGCTCGCTGCTCAGCCCGTTCCTTTCGGGCATTCACGGGGCGGCGATCGCGCGCGGCACCTCGTTCTTGAAGGACAAGCTCGGACAGCGCGTGTTTCCCGCCGGCTTTGAAATGCGCGAAGATCCCTTCGTGAAGCGCGCGGTCGGCTCACAATGGTTCGACGGCGAAGGCGGCGCGGTGCGTCAGTGGAAACTGATCGACGACGGCGTGCAGACCATGTGGTTGTTAAATTCCGCTTCCGCGCGTCAGCTCGGCCTCGAACCGAACGGCCACGCGACGCAAGGCCATGGCGGCCCGCCCGGCACGGCGGCGTCGAACTTGTTTGTGAAGCCCGGCAAGGACGATCGCGCGGCCTTGATGAAGAACGCCGGCAAGGGCGTGTTGATCACCGACATGTTTTCGCCGTCGCTGAATATGAACACCGGCGATTGGTCCGTCGGCGTCGCTGGCTTCTGGTTCGAGAACGGTGAGATCGCCTACCCGGTCAGCGAAATCACCGTCGCCGGCAATCTGCTCGACATCTATTCCCGCCTTATCGCCGGCGCCGACCTTGATACACGCGGCGCTCTCGAAATCCCCAGCTTGCTTGTGGACGACCTTGCAATCGGCGGCGCTTGATCTCCAGCTCTTAGAAGCCGCCGCGCGCGACGCCGGCCGCTACGCCCACCAATGGTTTGGCAAGCCGCGCGAGGTCCAATCCAAGGGGGCCGCGGGGCCCGTCACCGAAGTGGATTTCGCCGTCGATGCAATGCTAAAAGAGCGCTTGCGCGCGGCGCGGCCGGACTACGGTTGGCTCTCGGAGGAAACGCCGGACGATCACGCCGCGCGGATCGGCTTCAAGCGCAGCTTCTCGCTGGACCCGATCGACGGCACCAGCGCGTTCATTCAAGGCGCGCCGGAATACACGATCAGCGTGGGCGTCATCGAAGACGGGCGGGCGATTGCGGGCGCGATCTATAATCCATCGACTGACCAGATGTTCCTCGGTGCGGAAGGCGTTGGCGCGACGCACAACGGCACGCCTATGTACGCCAGCAGCGTCGACCAGCTCGAGGCCGCACACCTTGTCGGCGATCCACGACGCTTTGCGGACAAACGTTGGCCCACGCCATGGCCACGGTCCATGCAGGTGACGCCCCGCCAATCGATCGCGCTGCGGCTCGCGCTGGTGGCGGCTGGCGCGTTCGACGGCGTGATCTTGTTCGGCTGGAAGAACGAGTGGGACATTTCCGCGGGCGCCGCGATCATCGAAGCCGCTGGCGGGCGCTTTACCGACGCCTTGGGAAATCCGGTTAAGTTTAATCAACCCGATCCGCGCGCACCGGGCGTCGTCGCCGCTGGCGCGGCCCTGCACCCTCTGATAATCGAGCGCGCATCAAGTGCTGCGCCTGGGGCCCTCAAGTCATGAGCGAAGAACGCCAACTTCTGCACCTTGTCGTCGGGGGCGAACTGAAGGCGCTCGACCGGCCAGAATTCGAGGATTTGAACGCCGTCGATTTTGTCGGCGCGTTCGCGAACTACAAAGCCGCATACGACGCCTGGAAGGGCGCGGCGCAACGCACCGTCGACAACGCGCGCATGCGTTATTTCATCATCCACGCGCACCGTTTGCTCGATCCCTCCGAGGACGGGGCGCACGGCCACTAAGGCATGACGCCTCGCGCCCTCATCGCGCGCCTGTGGCGCGAGCACGTGGCGCGCTATTCCGCCGACATCGCCGCGCTTGTTCCCGTGCTCGCCTTGGTGGCGGCGACCGGGGCATCCTACGCCTGGATCATGCAGCAGGCGATCGACGCGATCTCACGCGAAGACATGAACGCCATCGCGCTGACGCCGGTTCTCGTGATCGGCGCCACTCTGTTGCGGGCGCTGGCGATGTTCAGCCAAGCCGTGTTGTCGCAAGGCCTGGCGCTCAAGGTGCTGCGCGACTTGCAAGGCGCGATGTTCGGCAAATTGATGCTGTCGGATTTCGCACGCCATGCGCGCGAAGAGCCAGGCAAGCTCGTCTCACGCTTCACCAACGACATCAATGTCGTCAGCGAAGGATTGGTGAGAGGCGGACAAGCGCTCATCCGCGACGCACTGACATTGGTCGGCGCAATCGGCTTGATGCTCTGGTTCGACTGGGTGCTCACGCTGCTGGTTGCGGCGGTGTTCGCGCTCGCCGGCCCGCCCCTGCAGGCCATCGCCAAGCGCGCGCGCGCGCGTACGGAAGCCGCACAAGTCCAACTCGGCGCTCTCTCGGCGCTGCTGACGGAGAGTTTCGGCGCGGCGCGCACCGTGAAAACCTACGGGCTCGAAGCGCGCGAAACCGGGCGTGCGCGGTCCGCGTTCGAGGAGCGGCGCAAGATCGCCATGCGCTTGGCCCGCAATCGCGCCCGCAGCGAGCCGTTGCTGGAAATCATCGGCGGGTTGGCGCTGGCGGGCGTCTTGTTCGTGGCCGGGCTTCGTGTCGCCGGCGGCGCGATGAGCGTTGGCGATCTCCTTGGTATTGTCACAGCCATTGGCGTAGCGACGCCTGCGGCGCGCTCGCTTTCCAATTTCAACACGGTGCTGAATGAAGCCGTCGCTGCGCTGACGCGCATTTTCGGCCTGATCGATGAGCCGATCGAGGTGAAGGACAAGCCGGACGCCAAAACGTTGAACTTGAGCGAAGGTTGGATCAGCTTCGAGAATGTGTCGTTTGCCTATGGCGAAGCGCCGGCGCTCAGCGACGTCACCTTCACGATCGCGCCCGGCGAAACGGTGGCGCTTGTCGGCCCATCGGGCGCAGGCAAGTCGACGATCTTCAATCTTTTGGCGCGGCTCTATGATGCAAACGCCGGCGCAGTGTGCATCGACAAGCAGGATGTGCGCGACGTGACCCTCTCAAGCCTACGCAGCGCGATGGCGTTGGTGGCGCAAGAAGCGGCGCTGTTCAACGACAGCATCCGCGCGAACATCGCGCTTGGCCGCCCCAACGCGACGCAGGCTGAAATCGAGGAAGCCGCGCGCAACGCCGCCGCCGACGATTTTATTCGCGCTCTGCCCGGGGGCTACGACGCGATGGCTGGCGATCGCGGCGCAAACCTTTCTGGCGGCGAACGACAGCGCATCGCGCTTGCGCGAGCGTTCTTGCGCAACGCGCCCATCCTGCTGCTCGACGAAGCGACGAGCGCACTTGATGCAGGCAGCGAGGCGAAGGTGCAGGAGGCGCTGAAGCGTTTGTGCAAGGGGCGCACCGTGCTGGTGATTGCGCATCGCCTCTCCACCGTGCGCGACGCGGATCGCATCCTTGTTCTCGATGGCGGCAAATTGACTGAGAGCGGAACCCATGACGATTTGATGCGCGCCGGGGGGCTTTATTCCGGCTTGGCGCGACTTCAATTCAGCGAACCGGGAACGATGGGCGCGGACCTGAGTTAGCCTCACCAGCGGGGCCATTCAGTTCAGGATGAACCCATGCTCCGCACCCTCATTCTCGCCACAGCCACGATCGCCTTCGCCACACCGGCGCTCGCTGATCCCGACCCGCAAGAAGTCCCATACGAAGTCGTCCGCTACGGCGATCTCGACCTAGATTATCAAGCCGACGCCAATGTCATGGTGCGCCGTATTGCGCGCGCGTCCGACAATGTGTGCGGTGACGATTCAAGCGTCGTTTCATTGCAAGAGCGCGCACGCGCCAACCGCTGCGAACGTGTGGCCGAGCGCCAAGCCGTCGCTGACGTGGGCCATCCTAACGTATCGGCCCGCTATTACGGCCGCCGCCCGGTCGTGACCGTGGACGACGAGCCGGCCTACGATCCGTACTACGACAGCAAGAAGTGATGATCCGGCGCCGGCTACAAGCCGGCGCCTTTTACTGGCCAACAGGCTCCAGCACGACCACCGGTATTTCACGGTCGCCGGCGCGCACCTGGTAGTCGTCATATGGCGGGTAGAGTTGCGCGAGTTGCGCCCAAAGCTGTTGACGCTCCACTCCGTGCGCTGTTCGCGCTTTCACGTGGAAATGGTCGCGACCAACTTGAATCTCAGCGCTCGGATCGGCTTCGAGGTTGAGGTACCATAGCGGATGCGTGGGCCAGCCGCCTTTCGAAGCGATCACAACGAAAGCGCCGTTGGCTTCACCGAAGATCAACGGCGTGGGGATTGCCTTACCCGATTTGCGGCCTTTGACGGTGAGCAGAAGCGTTTTCAGCATACCGCTCGACCCTCCTAACGCACTGTCCCACCACAGCGCCTTCTCAGGATCGCTGCGATAGAGCGCGATATGGTCGTCAATCCATTGCGGGCGTTGCATGGGCATGTCCTTTCCGCCGGCCGAGCCTACTTATTTTGACGCCAAACGCCACCTCGGCGCCACCTCAGTCTATCCCGCCGGCGGGCCCATTCGCGCGCGGCGCCAGCCGCCCCAGCGATAATAAGCCAGCGCTAGCGACGCCGACACCGCCATGCTCACGGGGAAGCTCCACCAAATCGCATCTTGGCCCCATGCCGGCTCCACGAACTCGGCGAAGCCAACACGGACAAGAAACAGCGAGACGAATAGGATGATCAGCGGCGGCGTCACCGCGCCCGTTGAGCGCACAACGCCGAACAACACGAACGTTACGCCAAACAGAATGAAGCTCCAGCCGGCGACGGTGTTGATGTGCTCGGCGATCGCGATCGAGCGCTCTTGGCCCGGCAGAAACAGGCCGATGATGTAAGGATCGACAAGATAGAGCAGCGCGACGAGGCCGCCCGTCAGCGCCACATTGATGAAAACCCCGGCATGTGCGCTGCGCTCGACGCGCTCCCATTTGCCAGCGCCGACATTCTGCGCCGCCATCGACGAAACCGCCGCGCCAATCGCCATGGCCGGCATTTGCACGTAAGTCCACAATTGCACGGCTACGCCATAGGCGGCAGCGGTTTCAGAGCCATAGGCGTTGATCATGGATATCATGACGATCGCTGAAGACGAGATCACCAGCATCTGCGCACCCATCGGCAGGCCCTTCACGATGATCGTGCGTAGCAACGGGCCGTCGGGCTTCAGGAAATGAAACTCGCCGCGGGTGAGGCGCAGATCGGACTTGCGCCAGTAAAGATGCAACAGCATCGCGCTCATGCCGATCGCCTGCGAGGCAAGCATCGCCGTGGCCGAGCCAGCGATGCCCATCTCAGGGAACGGGCCGAAGCCGGTGATCAGAATCGGGTTGAGCACGATGTCCAACACGACAGCGAGGGTGTTGAACCAGAACGGCGTCTTCGCATCGCCCGCGCCACGCTGCACCATCACCATGAAGGCGAAGAAGCTCATGAACGGCATCGATAGGAACACAACGCGGAGATAGGCCTCCGCCAGCGGGCGGGCGTCCGCGGGCGTGCCCATCCAAATCAGCACGCGCTCCGACGCCGCAAAGCCGCCGATCGCCAACGACAGAGAAATCCCCAGGAAGAAAACCGCGCCGGTGCCGATGACTCTCTTGGCGCGCACCAGATCCTTCGCGCCGATCGCTTGGCCCACGAGGATGGTCGCGGCCATCCCGACGCCAAACATCACGCCCAACAACAGCAGAAGCACGATGGTGGCGTTGGTGGTCGCGGTCAGGGCCTCTGGGCCAAGCAACCGCCCCACCCAAATCGCATTGATGGACCCATTGAGAGACTGCAGCACGCTTGTGCCCAGAACTGGCAATGAAAACATCAGCAGCGTGCGCGAGATCGGGCCCTGCGTAAGGTCCATCGGCGCAAGCGCCTTGCGCTGAGCGGGAGCAGTTTGTTCCGACATGGGCAGTCCTCGTCGCAACACGCATGAGCGAACATGCGATCCTGTGGCGGCGCGCTTCCTAGCGAAATTGATCCGCCGTGTGCAGTCTTGTTTGTCGCGGGCGCGACGCCCATCTCTTCGTTAGGCAGGGAGCGGTCTGCGCGGCGATCATTCCCGCCGCAGAACCTTGTCCACCAAGATGTTCGCCCACCATTCGCCCATGAAGGCGGCTTTCACCTTAGCTTGGTCGTAATCTTCCTCGACCCATTGCAGGAACGGTTTGCCGCTTTCCTTCGTCTCGGCGAGATAAGTCGCGAAGAAGAAGTCGATCATGCCGGTCTTGCCCTGCTTTACGTGCAGGTACTTGAGCTCAAGCTGCTCGACAGCTTCAGCGATCGGAACACCCATGGCGAAATGCTTGTAGAGCACCGCCATCACGCCGGCGCGGTCCGCACCGGATTTGCAGTGCATGAGCGCGGGATATTGGATCGTCTCGAACAGCTCCTTGGCGCGCTTTACTTGTGCAATGCTGGGCGGCTCACGTGAGTGCATGCGCACATCGACCATGGCGAGGCCGTGTTTCTCGCACGCCTCCTTCTCCAGCGCGTAATAGCCAGTGTTGGAGGGCCCGCGGAGATTGAGGATGGTCTTGAACCCCGCTTGTGCATAACGGGCGATGGCCTCCGGCGAGGGCTGGTTGGCGCGCGCCATCTTGCCCGGCTCGATCCAGTGGAAATTCGAGAAGGCGGCTCGGAGAAAGCCATGATCGCCCCAAATCAGGTCGCGCTCCGCGCGCTTGCGCCCTTGGGGCGTCGCGAGGTCGAAACGGGCTGGGTCGACGGGCCGGGCCATGGACGTCCTAGGTAGGGCTTCGGGCCCGCTCTGCTTCTGATCTCAGCTTCTGGCGTAAACCAGGGCGGCCACCCTATAAGGGCTCTCGTTGCGCACCGCCACAGGACCAGATGTCCAAGCAGCTGATCGGCAATCCTGTCGTCCAATTCCTGATTGGCCGGACCCTGGGGCTCTACATGCTCCTCGTGGGCGCTACCACGCGTTGGGCGAAGGTCAATCGCGCGGCGGCGGAGCCCTACTGGGCCGGGCAGGGAAATGTGGTGCTCAGCGTCTGGCATGGTCGCTTCATGCTCGCGCACACGCTTTGGCGGTTCCGCCGAGGCGACACCAAGGCGGTGTTTCTCATTTCGCGTTCCCGCGAGGGCGAGGTCGCATCGCACGCCTCGCGCACGGTCGGCGCGGAAGTGATCCGCGGCTCCGCCGCAAAGGGCGGTCAGCAGAAGGGCGGGCTCGAAGCGGTGCGTGAATTGGTGCGCCAACTCGAAGATCGAGGCGCAGTCGGCATGACGCCGGATGGGCCACGCGGACCACGCATGCGCGTGAAGATGGGGCCGGTCCAGGTCGCCAAATTAGCGCAAGCGCCGATCTTGTGTTTGGCGTGGTCCACCAATTGGCGCGTCGTTCTGAATTCGTGGGATCGCATGATCGTGCCACTCCCGTTCGGGCGCGGCGTGATGATTTGGGGCGATCCGATCGCGCCGCCCTCACCCGAGGCCGACCAATCCGAGCTGGAGCGGGTGCGCGCAGCGCTCGAAGCGGAAATGAACCGCATCAGCGGCGAGGCCGATCGCATGGCGGGGGTCGAGCCAATCGATCCTGCGCCGCCACGCGCCGCGACCGTGGCTGAACCGGTGGCATGAGCGCGCACGCGTTCTCCCCGGTGCTGGCGTTTTATCGCGTTGCGTCCGCCTTCGCTGGCATGTTCGCCGGTGCATACCTTCGCGACCGCGCTCGACGCGGGAAGGAAGACGCTACGCGCTTGCCCGAACGCTTTGGTTATGGCGCACAGCCGCGTCCCGCCGGCACGTTGATATGGCTGCACGGCGCCAGCGTTGGCGAAAGCGCGGTCGCGCTGCAAATCGTCGAGACCATGGGCGCTCGCGATCCGTCGCTGTCGTTTCTGGTATCGACCGGAACGCGCACGTCGGCGGATTTGGTGGCGCGACGCGCTCCGCCGCGGACAATCCATACTTACGCGCCGATCGATCGCGCCGATTGCGTGCGGAGGTTCCTGTCGCACTGGCGGCCAGACCTCGGCGTGTTCGTCGAAAGTGAGCTCTGGCCGAACCTCATTCTGGAATCCGAGGCGGCCGGCGTAAAGCTCGCTTTGGTGAACGCGCGCATGAGTCCGAAATCGATTAGACGCTGGTCGCGCTGGCCGGCGGCGGCGCGGCGGTTGAACGGTGCGTTTGCGCTGGTGTTGGCGGCGGACGCGCGCACGGCGGACGCGCTTTCGCGCTTGCGCGATCGGCCAACCCCGGCGCTGGGCAATCTGAAGCTTGCAGCTGATCCTTCCCGCATCGACGTTGGCGCACGCGCGACGCTAGAAGCCGAAATCGGACGCCGGCCAGTGTGGCTCGCCGCGTCCACGCACGGCGGCGAGGACGAAATCGCGCTGGCCGCGCACGCGAAATTGCGCGAGTCGTTCGCCGACGCGTTGTTGATGATTGCGCCGCGCCATCCTGAGCGTGGCGGCGACATTGCGGCCCTCGCTGGCGGCGCGCCGCGGCGCTCCCTCGGGCAACCTATCAATGGCGCCAGCGTCTACGTGGCGGACACGCTGGGCGAGCTTGGCATGCTCTATGCGCTGACGCCGGCGGCGTTGATCGCGGGCAGTCTGTTGCCGCACCTCAAGGGGCATAACCCGGCTGAACCCGCCAAGATTGGCGCAGCGATTGTGACGGGCCCGTACGTGGAGAGCTTCCAGGACCTGTTCGACACCTTGTTCGCCGCCGATGCCGCACTCGAAGCGCGTGACGCCGAAGCGATTGCGGCGGCGATCGCTTCGTTGTGGCGCGACGACGACGCCCGCTCTCGCCGGGTGGCGGCGGCGAGCGCGGTGATCGAAGCGGGCGCGCACGCGCTCGAAGCAACCTTGGCCGAGCTCAACGCCGTCTTGAAGAGGCCCGCGCATGCGCCCGCCTGAGTTTTGGCGCGCCGACGCAAAGGGCCGCGACGCGGGCTACGCGCTGCGCGCGCTGCTGACGCCGGTGTCGTGGGTCTATGCGTGGACGGCCGCTCAGCGCATCCGCAACACCACTCCGCGCCACGCGCCGGCGCCAGTGATCTGCGTCGGCAATTTCACCGTCGGCGGCGCAGGCAAGACGCCAATCACGCGCGCGCTGCGCGCCAAGTTGGGCGCCAATGCCCACACGCTCTCGCGCGGCTATGGCGGGCGCTTGGAGGGGCCGCTGCGCGTCACCCCTGATATGGACGCGCGCGAAGTGGGCGATGAGCCGTTGCTACACGCAGCGGATGGCCCGGCTTGGATCGCGCGCGACCGTGTCGCAGGCGCGCTTGCGGCCGCGCAAGCCGGCGCCCACGTGATCATCATGGATGACGGCTTCCAAAACCCTGCGCTTGCGAAAGATCTCTCCGTCGTCGCCGTCGATGCAGGCTTCGGCGTCGGCAATGGGCAGGTGTTTCCTGCTGGCCCGCTGCGCGAACGCTTGAGCGATGGGCTGGCGCGCGCCGACGCTGTGGTGATGCTCGCGAGCGGCGAAGATGAGGCCGCGCCGACAGATTGGCTCGCCGGTTTCAACAAGCCTGTCCTCCACGCTCGCCTTGAAGCAACAAGCGCGGCGCCCGAGGGCCCGCTGGTGGCGTTCGCGGGCCTGGCGCGGCCGGAAAAGTTTTTTGACACGCTTGAAAGCATCGGCGCCGATCTGGAAGAAGCCCTGCCGTTTGACGATCACCACGTGTTCGGCGCTCAGGATTTCGCGCTGCTCGACGCCATGGCGGACGAGCGCAACGCGCGGCTCATCACCACCGAAAAGGATTACGTCCGCCTTCCCACCGAATGGCGCGCCAAGGTGCTGACGCTTCCTGTGCAAGCGCGGTTCGCGGACGAGGCGATCCTCGACGCCTTGCTCGCGCCTATCGTCTCGCGCATGAGTTAGCGCGCCATGGCGAAGTCGAAGCCGGTCAACTTTTATTTCCGCCTCGAGGCGCTCGCCTGGAACGCCATGCTCGGCGGCCTCGGCGCGATGAAGCTTGAGGACGCCTCGAAATTCGGCGCCTCAGTGCTACCGCGCCTCGGGCCGATGTTCAGCGCGCACAAGACCGCGCTGCGCAATCTGCGCCTCGCCTACCCGAACGAAACCGAAGCTTGGCGGCTCGACCTCCGGCGCGCCATGTGGGCCGAGATCGGGCGCATGGCGGGCGAGTTCCCGCACATGGGCAAGTTCGTAGAGCGCCTCGAGCGGGGCGACATTCAATTCGATGGCCGCGAGATCATCGACAGCGTGAAGAACAAAGGCGCGGTTTACATCGGCGGCCATTTCACCAATTGGGAAGTCACTTCCCTCTGCCTCGCGCAGGCCGACCCGACGAGCTATTTCACATATCGCCCCGCCAACAATCCGATCATCGACAAATCGATCGTCGATACACGCCGCCAATTCGGCCTCGAGCTACAAGCGCCGAAGGGCCGCGAAGGCGGCATGGGGTTGCTGAGGGCTCTGACCAAGAAGCGCACCATCGCGCTGATGAACGATCAAAAATACAATATGGGCGTGTCCGTCCCGTTTTTCGGCCACGACTGCATGACCGCAGATGGGCCAACGCGCCTCGCGCTTAAGTTCAACGTGCCACTGATTCCGATTTCAGGACGGCGCACCGAGGGCGTGAAATTTCACGTGCGCGTCCACGAACCCATCCCGCTCGACTATTCCAATCCTGAAAGCGATCAAAGCGTTCTCGACGGTGTTCAGCGCGTGAACGACTTCATGGAAGCGCGCGTGCGAGAAGCGCCGGAGCAATGGTTCTGGGTGCACCGCCGCTGGCCGAAGGAAGCCTGGGTCAAGGCGGGGGCGATGTGAATCTGCCGGCATTGCATCAGTTCGAAATTCAATCGCCGCTTTCAGCGGAGGACGCGTTGGCGCGGATCAGCGCCCACGTGATCCCGATCAAGTATTTTCGCCCTCGGATGGCGATAGGGTTTTTCCTCATCCACGCGGATACGGGTCGAGATCGGTTCGAAGGCCAAGTATTCGGCAATCGCTTCGACGTGCGCAGGCTCATCAATTACGTCAACGTCTTCGCTCCGCGCAGCGAGGGTGTTGTGCGCTCGGATGGCGCGCGCTCGCAGATCCGCATTCGGATGATGTTGCCGGATGTCGTGATTGCGGTGGCCGCTGTGCTGACGCTCGTGCTGCTTGTCGGCGCATTCTCCAGTGACGCGCCACCGGAGGCATATGGACTTGTCGTTCTCATCGCAATCGCTGCGATCTTTGTCGTGCTACTCGGCTTCTGGATCGAAGCCTCGCTTCAAGAGGCCGTCTTTCGTGAGATATTCAGAGCATAGAAAGCGCGTCCGCTTCTTGAGGAAGCGGACGCCTTTGCTTTGAACTCAATTCGCCTGCAACAACGAGTGCTGCTGAAACGCCATCTTCCAACCGCGCACGCCATTCGCATAGCCCATGGACACCAGAGCGCGGTGGGGTTCGCCATCCGCACGCTCAGCGCTGATTTCGTACATCAGCACCAACATGCCGTCGGTGGTTTCAGCGATCCCGCGTTCGGTGAGCCGGACATTGCGCCAATCACCCGGGCCGAGCACGCCTGAGAGGATGCATTCGCTGTCATCGATCTCATTATAATCGACGCCATCGGCGAAAACTTCTTCTTCCCAGGTTTCGAGGTCGAGGAGGTCTTGTTCCAGGGCCATGATCTGCTCCATCTGTTCGTTCGAAGCGGCAACGTCGATTGAAGCAGCCGGTTCCGTGACCTCGGTCACGCAGGCTGCGGGCAAGGGGGAGGATCGAATGACACGCATTTTCTTGGCTCTGGCCGTTAGCGCCTGGGCGCTCGGCGCGTGCGTCTCGGTCGATGTGCACGACGTCACCGCCGGGGACGTGACCTTAGCGGGCATTCAGAACGCCCAGCGGCGCGACTGCCCGGCCGCGCGTGCGCAGGCCAATCCGCAACGCATGGAGGGCGCCTCCACCGGCGTGGAGGGCGTCGACCTGGCGTTCACCCCGCTCGCCAGCGACCCGACACGGGCGCTAAGGCTGCGGCGGCTTGTGATCCAGCCGGGCGGCGTGATCCCCTGGCACGCCCACGACGTGAACCAAGGCATGGCGATCTTGGTGAGCGGCGAGATGACCGAGTACCGGAACGATTGCCTTGACCCAATCATCCACCGCGCCGGCGACATCGCCCGCGAAGACGCCGCCACGCAACACGGCTGGCGGAATTTGTCGGGCCGCGCGGCCGTCGTGCTGGTGAGCCACGTGGTGGCGCGGCCAGCGGAGTAGCGTTAGCGCGCCGCCAATTGGGTTCGCGCCGCCGCCAGGCCCTCGATCGCCACGCTTGGATCGAGCTGACGCTCGCGCCAGCGCATGCGCCAGCAGAGGTGTGGCCCTGTCGCGCGGCCGCTCGCGCCCACGGCGCCGATCACATCGCCCTGCGCCACGCGCTGGCCTTCGACAACGTCGAGCCGGCTCATGTGCAGGTACATGGTGATGAGGCCCTGGCCGTGATCGATGAACACGAGCCCGCCTTCGTAATGCATGTCGGCATTGGCGAAGCTCACGACGCCGGCCGCCGGCGCGCGGATCGGCGTGCCGGTGGGCGCCGCAATGTCCACGCCGAAATGCGGCGTCGAGGGCGTGCCGTTCAGAATGCGCTGATTGCCCCAGCGGCCTGAGATACGGCCATCGACCGGCCAGATGAAACCGTCGAGGAAGCCTTCCAGATTCGCCATCGAGTCGAAGCCGACGCGCTTCATCGCCGTTTCGCGCTGAATGCGGGCGAGCACAGCGGGATCGGTAGGCGTGACGGTTTGCTGCGGCAGACCATCAATGCGCTGCACGTCAAACTCGCGCGGCGCGATGGCGAAAGAGCGCGACAGAGTGTGCCCAGGCGCCGTCGCGGTGACGACGCCCTCAGCGCCGTGCTCGCGGTTAAAGCCAACGACGGCATAGCCGTTTGCATCCGCCGTCCCGCTGGCGACGCCGTCAACCGCGATCGCCGCACCCGGTAACGTGCGGCAGATGGCGACGCCGCCTTGCGTGAACGCGCCGGCGCAATCGAGCGCCGCTTGGGGCGGCGCTGGCGGATCGGGCGGCAGAATGATCTGCGGCGGCGTCTCGACCGGCGCCTCAGGCGGGACCTCGTTCGAATTCGGCTCAGCGGCGGCGCAGGCCGCCACCATCAGCAAAGCGAAGAGCGCCCCAATGATCCGCATCAGTCGCCCTTCTTCGCTTGCATCTCTTTCCAGCGCTGCATCGCCTCGGCCGGGCCGCGATATGGCTCCTGAAGATCGACGCTCCAATAGCGCAGCTCATCCAGCGGAATGCGTGCGCCGGTGACGGCGCAGCGCACATGGAGGCCCTGCCGCAGGATTGTGAATTCGTTATCTTCGTAGCGCAGCACCGCTTCTGGGCCGCCGGGATCGTGCTTGTTCATGTCGAGTCGAGTGTACCCCCTAGCTCATGCCACCGGAACCCCACGCGGAAGCAACGTCCACCAACGCGCCGGGGCGTTCATGCGCTGGGCGCGGTCGCCGGCTTCAGGGCCGGAGCCCATGAAAACATCGCCCCGCTGCGGCCCACGCCGGATGGCGCCGCCCGTATCCTGCGTAACCAACAGGCGGCGGAACGGCGCGTCGTCAAAGGTTCCATCCACGAACACGATCGCCCCATACGGGTGGAAGGCGGGGTCGACGGCGATCGAACCCATCGGCGTCAGCGGTATGCCCGCCGCCCCGCGCGGGCCCGCGCTTGGATCGTCGATGCCTTCAAGCGAGAAGAACACATACGACGGATCGGCGTTGAGCGCGGCACGCACGGCGTCTGGCGTACGCTCGTCGGCCCAATTCCGGAAATTGTGCCAGGTCGCGCCGTTCGGCATTTCACCAGCATTACGCAGCGCGCCGAGCGCGGAATTCCAGCGATAGCCGTTCTGCGAAGCGTAGGCGGCGCGCGCGTATGTCCCGTCTTCGAATTGCAAACGTCCCGAGCCCTGGACCTGCAGATTATAAACATCCACCGGATGCGCCCATGCGATGATCTGATCGCCGCGCGGCGCAAGCTCGGCGCGCTTGGGGTACGGCCGCACAACGCCGTCGCGCAATTGGCCGGTGAGACGGCGCGGCGCGCCACGCAACGTGGCGTCGTCATAGGCCTCCGCGAAAGCCGCGACGTCGACGGCGACGATGTCCGTTGGCGCGCGCACCAACGGTTCAGTGAAGCCTGGCGCGCTGTAACGGCGCGCTTGGATCATCGGCTCGTAATAGGCGGTCAGTCGCGCTTCGCCGGGCCCACGCACGATGTGCGGCGTAAAGTATTGCTCGAAGAATTGCCGTTCGCTTCCGGGCGCGACGGCGAACGCCGCCGCGCACGCCGGCGCCCAATCGCGCATCGTGCCGCCGTAGATGCCGACGGTCGACCAGTTGGCTTCAGGCGTACGTGCGCGGCGTGCGTCGCAGGTTCGCCGGAGCGCGAGCAAAGCCGGCGCAAGATCGGCGCTCGACCAATCCGGCAGCGCGGAAAAATCGGTCGGTTGAAGTCGAAACGTGTCCTCCACGGCGGGTCCAGCCGTGCTGGGTCCGGGGCGGGTCGGCGTCGAGGTCGAAGCACACGCCGCCAGCGCGCAGGCGGCGGCAAACAGGGCCAGGTGGCGCATCGCACTCATGAAGCTCTCCGGCAAAGCTGAAGCGCGGGTTCTACCCGCCGCGCGTGACAGGCGCAGCCAGTCCACGCACCTAACCGCCTGCGTACAGTTTTTGTTGCACCCCGAATCGGCTTGGCCTATGGTGAGTCGACTTATGCTAAATATGAGCATAAGGGGTGGGCCGGGGTCTTTACCCGGCTTTTCGTCACCCCATATATACTCAGATTGAGCATAAATGCCCCGGATGTCGGGGCGCAGTGGGAGGCCAAGTCCATGGCCCGCATTATCGACGCTCCGCTTGTCGCCGGTGAAGGCGCTGGCGCCACCTGCGACCCCCGCACCATTCACGGCGCATGGGGCGGCCTCGACGCCGCCGCCAAACGCGGCCTCGCGTTCGATGACGCGGTGAAGGCCGAGACCGATCACCTCTACGCACGCGTGAAGCACGTCATCACGCCGATGGAATGGCCAGCCTACGCCCCGCTCATTGCTGCGATCAATCGCATCAAGGCGGAGAAGCACGCCGTTATCCTCGCGCACAATTACATGACGAGTGAGATTTTCCACTGCGTCGGCGATTTCCGCGGCGATTCACTCCAACTGGCGCGCGAAGCGGCAGAGACTGACGCAGAGATCATCGTCCAGGCCGGCGTCCACTTCATGGCCGAGACCTCGAAAATCCTCGCGCCGGAAAAGACCGTGCTGATCCCCGACATGCGCGCAGGCTGCTCGCTCGCCGCCTCGATCACAGGCGCGGACGTGCGCCTGATCAAGCAACGCTATCCGGGCGTGCCAGTCGTTACGTACGTGAACACGTCGGCCGAAGTGAAAGCCGAGAGCGACGTGACGTGCACCTCGTCGAACGCCGCCGCCGTGGTCGAATGGGCCGCGCGCGAATGGAACAGCGATCGCGTCATCCTGCTGCCGGACGAATTCCTGGCGAAGAACGTCGCCGCGCAAACCGGCATCAAGATCATCTCGTGGCATGGCCGCTGCGAAGTGCACGAACGCTTCACCGCGGAAGACATCGCCGAACTGCGCGAAGCCCATCCCGGCATCGTCGTGCTCGCGCACCCGGAATGCCCGCCGGAAGTGATGGCGGCGTCGGATTTCGCAGGCTCGACCGCGGCGCTGCAAAGCTACGTCGAAGACAAGCGCCCGGCGAAAGTCGTGCTGCTCACCGAATGCTCGATGAGCGACAACGTCGCCGCCAACGCACCGGACGTGGATTTCATCCGCCCCTGCAATCTCTGCCCGCACATGAAGCGCATCACACTCGAAGCGATTTACGATGCGCTCGTGGAGATGAAGCACGAGGTTAAAATCCCGGAAGACGTCCGCGTCCGCGCCAAGCTCGCCATCGATCGCATGCTGGCCTTGCCGAAGGAAAAGCCGCGCGCGTTCGACGTGGGCCGGCCGCTCGCGACCGTGGAACTGGTCTAAGCCGTCCGTTCGCCACATTGCCGCCCCGCACCTCGCCGATGACAGCCCCAACTCTAAAGGGGACTGAACATGCGAAGCTTGTTGTGGGCCGTCGCGGCTGTAGCGCTGATTGCGACGCCGGCCGTGGCGCAATCGGGCGATCTTTCCGGTACATGGGCGTTTCAAACCCAGCCCTACGGCGATCAGCAATTCGGCGTGGTGATGTCGGGCGTCGCCATCGCGACGGCGTCGGCGCCGAACCGTTACGACATTCGCTTGATCGCCAACGAGCTGATCATCGAGCGCGCCTCCGGCCGCTCGCAAACCATCACCGCGCGCCAAACCTGCACCGGCGAGGATGCGGGCGGGCAATTCAACATCACCTGCCAGATGGCCGAACCGGTCGAAGGCTACGAGCCCGACAATTTCGTGCTGCAGCGTGGCGAAGCCGATCAACTCGTCGGCGTTCTGAGCTCCGCGACGTCCGGGCAAGTGACGTTCACAAGAGTGCGTTGATCTCTCCCCCTCCCCTTGAGGGGAGGGGGCCGGGGGGCGGGGTGAACCTCCGCACTTCGACGATTTCAAACTGCACGCCACGCGCACGCCAAACACCCGAGCTCACCCCACCCCCTGCCCCCTCCCCTCAAGGGGAGGGGAAATGAAGCGCGACATCCTCATCGTCGGCGCGGGCCTTGCCGGCCTCTTTCTCGCGCTCAAACTGGCGCCGCGCCGCGTCACGGTGTTGAGCCAGGCGCCGCTCGGCATGGCGTCGTCGTCGGCATGGGCGCAAGGCGGGCTGGCTGCGGCGCTCGATGCGCAGGACTCACCCGCGCTGCATGCGGCGGACACAATCGCCGCCGGCGCTGGCCTCGTCGATCCCGCCGTCGCGAAGCTGATCGCCGAAGAAGGCCCGGCGCGCGTGATGGACCTTATCGCGCTTGGCGTGCCGTTCGACCGCACGCCCGACGGCAAACTCGCGCAAAGCCTGGAAGCCGCGCACTCGCGCCCGCGCGTGGCGCGTGTTTCAGGCGATCTCGCCGGCAAGGCGATCATGGAAGCGCTCATCGCCGCCGCGCGCGCGGCGGAGCACATCACCATCATCGAAAACGCCCGCGCCAACACGCTACTCACGGATGCCAACGGCCGCATTCGCGGCGCCTATTGCGCGGCGACGCGCGCGAGCTTCGAAGCCAACGAAACCATCCTCGCCACCGGCGGCGCCGGCGGCCTCTATGCGGTGACGACCAATCCGCAAGAAGCCATGGCGCAAGGCATGGCGATGGCGGCGCGCTTCGGCGCGTTGATCGCCGATCCCGAGTTTGTGCAATTCCATCCCACCGCCATCGATATTGGCCGCGATCCGGCGCCGCTGGCGACGGAAGCGTTGCGCGGCGAAGGCGCGCATTTGATCAATGCGAAGGGCGAATCCTTCGTCTCCGATCTCGCCGCGCGTGATGTGGTGGCCCGGGCGATCCACATAGAACGCGAAGCCGGACGCGGCGCCTTCCTCGACGCGCGCAAAGCGGTCGGCGCGAAATTCCCAGATCATTTCCCAACCGTGTTCGCCGCCTGCATGAGCGCCGGCCTTGATCCGCGCACGACGCCGATCCCGGTCGCGCCCGCCGCGCACTATCACATGGGCGGCATCGCCACCGACATTTGGGGCCGCACGACGCTCGAAGGCCTCTCCGCCGTCGGCGAATGCGCCTCCACCGGCGCGCACGGTGCGAACCGGCTGGCGTCCAACTCGCTGCTTGAAGCGGTCGTGTTCGCCAACCGCATCGCGGATCGCTTGCGCAACGACGCAACTGGCACGCCTGCGCAAATTGAACCGCCGCAAACACCGCCCGCTTTGCCCGAAGCCGCGCGCAGCGAATTGCGAACCTTGATGCAAGCGCATGCCGGCGTCGTGCGCAAGGCGGATGGCCTCGCGCTTGCCCTTGGCCGCGTCGACGCGCTCTGCGATGCTCACGGTGCAGCCCACGCCTTCATCGCCGCGCGTTTCATCCTTCACGCCGCCCTCGCCCGCCAAGAAAGCCGCGGCGGCCATTATCGGAGCGACTTCCCCAATGCCAGCGCGCCCGTCCGCACTTTCCTCAACGCCGCGGAGCTTGCCGCCGCTTCCTGACGTGGTGATTGAGCCGATCGTCAAGCTGGCGCTGCAGGAAGATCTCGGCGTCGCCGGCGACGTGACGACCGATGCGTTGATCGATCCCGACGCCACCGGCCGCTGGGTGATCGCTGCGCGCAAGGCAGGTGTGATCGCCGGCCTCGACGCCGCAACGCTCGCCGGCTGGATGATCGACCCGGATTTGCAATTCACCGTGCGCGCGCCGGATGGCGCCAGCGTGAAGGCAAAGGACGTCGTGCTTGAGATCGAAGGCAGCGCGCGTTCGATGCTGATGGCCGAACGCACCATGCTCAACTTCGTCGGCCAGCTCTCCGGCGTCGCGACGCTGACGCGCTCTTATGTCGACGCCGTCGCTGAGTTCAATGTGGTCATCGCTTCCACACGAAAGACCACGCCCGGCATGCGCGCACTCGAAAAGCGCGCTGTGCGTTTGGGCGGCGGCGGCGCGCATCGCTACGGGCTCGATGACGCGATCCTGATCAAGGATAATCACGTCGCCGCAGCCGGCGGCGTCGTCCGCGCCATGGAGCTCGCGCGTACGGCGGCCGCGCACCTCACGGCGATCGAGATCGAGGTTGATAGCCTCGAACAATTCCGCCAAGCGCTGCCGATGGCGCCGAGCGTTATCATGCTCGACAACTTCACCCTCGCCGACATGCGCGCCGCGGTGAAGCTCGCGAACGGCGCCGTGCTGCTGGAAGCCTCCGGCGGCGTGACGCTCGAAACCGTCTACGCCATCGCCGAAACCGGCGTGGACGTGATCAGCGTCGGCGCACTGACCCATTCCGCCCCAGCCTTGGATGTCGGCCTGGACGTGCTTTGAGATAAAGCAACCCGCATCAGCGCAGAGCCCGCGCACGCGGGCGCAAGCCTCCTGACGCGCGAGAAGGATGCGTCGCGATAGTCGGTCGTGCTAAACCACAACCAAGATGCCCCCCGCGTCCCCCCGCAAAATCGCGGCGATCCTCGCTTGCGACATCGCCGGCTACTCCTCCTTGTCGGAGCGAGATCAGGCGCGCGCGATCGCCAGCGTCGCCTTAATGCGCCAGCAGGCAACAGCGGTTGCGGCCGAACGCGGCGGGCGCATTTTCAACACCGCTGGCGACGGCGCGATGCTGGAATTCACGACCGCCTCTGACGCGCTCCACGCCGCCATCGCGCTCACCGCCGCGCTCACCGATCCGCCGCTGCGCTTCGGCGTGCACCTCGGCGAAGTGACGATGGCGGATGGCGGCGATTTGCTGGGTCACGGAGTCAACATCGCCGCGCGCTTGCAGCAGGAAGCGCCGCCCGGCGGCGTGATCGTCTCGCAAGCCGTGCGCGACATGGTGGATACGCCGCTGGCGCAACAGCTGACGCCGCGCGGCAAGATCAAGCTCGCGAAGATGCGCGAAACGATGAGCGTTTACGGCTACGGCGCGATGCGGCCCGCCGTCACGACGCAACCCGTGCTCGCCGTGCTCGCGTTCGACAACGCCACACGCGACCGCGAAACGCGCTTCTTCTCCGACGGCATGTCCGAGGAAATTCTCTACGCGGTCTCGCGTGTGCCGGGGCTGAAGGTGCTGGGCTCAACGTCGAGCTTCGCTTTCCGTGGGCGAAACAAACCAAAAGCCGCCGCGGCGCTTAACGCGACACACGTTCTCGACGGCTCCGTGCGCCGCAGCGGCGACCAAGTGCGGATCACGCCGCAGCTGGTCGAAGCGGAAAGCGGCGTGGTGCTCTGGTCGCAGCGTTACGATCGCGCGCTCGATGACGCGCTGGCGTTGCAAGAGGAGATCGCCACGGAAGTCGCCAAGGCGCTCGCCGTTGCGATGCGCGAAGCCGGCCGCGTGCGCGCACCGAAACTGACGGCCGCCTTGTTCGATCAGTATCTGCAAGCGCGCGAGCAATTGCGTACAGGCGCGCCCGCGCAAATGGCGGCGGCGGCCACCAAGTTCGAGCGCATCGTCAAGGAATCCCCGGAGTTCGCGCGTGCTTGGGCCGGCCTTGCGACGGCGCGGCTCGAGGTGTTGCGCCTAGCGCGCGCTGATCGCGCACGGCTGGTGGATGAAACGCGCGAAGCCGCCGAACGCGCTATCGGCCTCGATCCCGGCGCTGGCGAGGCCTATGCAGTGCTCGCGGCGCTGGAGAGTGATTTCGAGAGCTGGCGCAAGCGCGAGGCGCTGCTGGAACGCGCGCTCGAAGCGGAGCCAAACAATCCGCTGCTGCTGTTCCGCCACGGCCAGTTTCTCGTTTCGACGGGCCGCGTGCTCGCCGGCTACGCGCAACAAGCGCGCGCTTACGAGCTCGATCCGCTCGATCCGATGCTGGCGGCGTTTCACGGCTACAATGTCTGGTCCAAATCCTCGAAGGACGACGGCCGGCGCATCCTTGACGACGCCGCCGAGCGCTATCCGGACAACGTGTTCGTCTGGTACATGCGCGTGAACACCGCCGCCCTCGACGGCGATTTCGCCACCGCGGCGGCGCGCCGCGAGGACGGCCACCGTCTGCTCCCGCAACTTGCGGACTCGCCCGTCTACAAAGCCGGCAAGATGATGCAGGACGTGCTCGCCGCGCCCTCGCCGGACGCCTTCATGAAACTCGGCGCGGATTTTTCCGCCATGGCGGAGCGCCAACCCTCCGCCGCGCTCGATTTCGCCGTAGCGCTCTCAGTGCTCGGTTTCACCGGGCCTGCGCTTTCGCTGTTCGGTACGGCGCTTGACAACATCGACGCTTGGCGGCTCGACGCGCTCGAAGCCGTGCGTCCGCACATCGGCTACGAGACAGCGCTATTATTCATCGATCAAACGCGTTCACTGAGAATGGACAAGGCGTTCGTCAATCTCTGCTCGCGGCTCGGCCTCGTGCGCTATTGGCGCGATAGCGACGTTTGGCCTGATTGCGTCGAAGAACCCGCCTACGCGTACGATTTCAAAGCCGCCTGCACCGAGATCAACTCGTAACGCACGGATTGGTGCGCAGCACGCGCTTAGTTGATGCTGGATATTTCGTCAGCGCCGCGGCCGGACGAACCGGCCGCGTGACCAGGTTCCCGGCACAATTCGGGCACTGGCCACGCAGGACGCCGTCCGCGCACTCCATGCAGAACGTGCACTCAAACGTACAGATCCGCGCTTCGACGCTCTCGGGCGGCAAATCCTTGTCGCAGCACTCGCAGTTCGGGCGAAGCTCAAGCATCACGCGCGCTCCGTGAGTGACTCAATCGCCTCCCGCCGTTGTGCGGCGAACGCGGCAAACATCTCTTTGACGTTGGCGACGATGTGAGCCTCGGCTTTCTCGGGGCGGCCGCTAACAAATGGCGGTTCGGGATCGTACTCAAGCGCGAGCTGGATCGTCTTGGCCACATCGGCGCCTTTCAATTCGGCGACAATCGTCAACGCGATGTCGATGCCCGCTGTAACACCTCCGCCTGTGAAGGCGTTGCCGTCGCGCACCACGCGCGCGGGATCGGGGATAGCGCCGAACGCGGCCAGCAAGTCGCGATAGGCCCAATGGCTGCCGGCGCGCTTGCCCGAAATGAGCCCCGCCGCGCCGAGGATCAGCGAGCCGGTGCAGACGGAGGTGACGTATTCCGCGCCTTCGCCGAGGCGCTTCACCTGCACCATGAAATCGGGATCGAGCATCGCGTCGGTTTGGCCGGGGCCGCCGGGGATGCAGATGAGATCGCAGCCTTCGACGTCAGCTAAGCGCGCGAGCCCAGCGAACGCTAAGCCCAACTCGCTTTTGAGCTCGCCGCCCTCCTTGGACGCGACAATCACCTCGGCGCCGGGCATGCGCGCGAGCACCTCGTAAGGGCCGGTGAAATCCAACTGCGTCAGGCGCGGATAAAGAATGAAAACGATTCTGAACGGTTTTGGCATCGACGGCTCCTGTTGACGGCCATACTGGCGAGAGGCAGGCTTGGCTGAAATGTCAAAGACCCCACCTTTTCGGCCAAAGCGCCATTTCACTGCTCGGCGCGTCCATTTGATCGTCTTTCCAGGTTTCCAACTCCTGGACGCTGCAGGCCCCATTGCGGCGTTCGAGATCGCCGGCCGCTTCGCGCGCGATGCGTACACGTTAAAGGTCATGGCGTCCGTGCCGGGCTTGGTGGCGTCGTCTTCGGGCGTCGCGATGCCGGCGGAGCGCCTCAGCTTGGCGAAGGCCGATACGCTCATGGTCGTGGGCGGCAACGGCACGGCCGAAGCAATGCGCGACGACAAGCTGATGGCGTCGTTGAAACGCGCGCAGGTGCGGCGCATGTCGAGCGTGTGTTCCGGCTCCTTCCTGCTGGCGCAAGCCGGTCTGCTGAACGGCAAACGCGCGACGACGCATTGGCGGCGCGCGTCACAGCTGGCGAAGCTGTTTCCGAACGTGCGCGTTGAGCCCGACCATATCTTCGTGAAGGACGGCGCAGTATGGACTTCCGCCGGCGTGACAGCGGGGATCGACCTCGCGCTGGCGATGATCGCGGAAGATCTGGGCGTCGAGATCGCGACGGACGTAGCGCGTGAAATGGTGGTTCACGCCAAGCGGCCTGGCGGCCAGACTCAGCATTCAACGCTGCTGGAATTCGGCGGCGAGCGCTTCGCCAAACTCAACTTATGGATCAACGCGCATCTCTCGGAGGATCTTTCAGTCGAGCGCCTTGCCAAGCAAGCAGCGATGAGCCCGCGCAATTTCTCGCGCGCATATTCCGCGGAAACTGGCGTCACGCCGGCCAAGGCGGTGGAGCGCTTGCGCACCGAGGCCGCGCGCACCGCGCTTGAAGCCGGCGGCGCAATTCAAGAGATCGCGGCGCGAACCGGCTTTGGCGACAGCGAGCGGATGCGGCGCGCATTCGTGCGCCTCTACGGCGCCCCGCCGGCCTCGCTGCGGCGGACCTTGCGGAACGCTTGACGGCGCATCGAAACGGGCGGACGGATTGAGCCCATGAGCAAACAAGACCAGCAAAAGTGCATCTTTATCACCGGCGCGGGCTCGGGCATCGGCCGCGCGACAGCGCAATTGTTCGCCGAGCGTGGTTGGTTCGTGGGCTTGTTCGATGTGAACGCGCCTGGCCTTGAAGAGACGTCCGCCTTGCTGCCGCCGGGTCAGCGTTTCTCGATGGTGTTCGACGTGCGCGATCGCGCTGGCTGGGCGCGCGCGATCGAAGCTTTTGGACAGGCGACGAACAGGCGCATGAATGTGTTGTTCAACAACGCAGGCGTTGGGCGTGGCGGCTGGCTTGAAGATATGAGCGAAGTCGACATCGATCTCGTACTCGATGTGAACCTCAAGGGCGTCATCAATGGCGCGATCGCGGCACTGCCTTTGCTGCGCGAGACGCCCGGCGCGCGCATCGTCAACACAGCTTCGGTGGCGGGGATCGTCGGCGCGCCGAAAGGCGCAATCTATTGCGCCACGAAATTTGGCGTACGCGGCCTCACTGAATCACTCGACGTTGAATATTCGCGCTTTGGTATTCGCGTCGTGAGTTTGATGCCGTGGTTCGTGGATACGGCGATCCTAGACAACAATGGCGGCCCGACGGGAACGTCCAATCGGCGTTTGCGCGATACGCTCAACGACGCCAAGACGCCTATCTATCCCGTGCGCATGGCTGCGGAGCGCGCGTGGGACGCGGTGCACGGCAGCGACGTCCACTACATGGTCGGCAAAGCCGCGGAGCGCGCGCGTTTCGCCACGCGCTTCTTTCCAAACGCCGTACGCAATCAGATGAAAAAATCGATGACGACGGACGACTGAGCCAAGCTCAGGTCGAAACTTCCGTTGCTGTTTCGATCGGCGCATCGGCGGCAGGCGTCGCTTCCGGCGCTGCTTCCACTGGCGCTTCCACAGCCGCGTCCGTCGCTTCGATAACGTCTTCGACCACCGCGTCTTCCGGTGTCTCAAAATCATTGGTGACGCTGCGGCGGCTGCCACGGCGACGCTCAAGCGCGGCTTGATAGATTGGCCGCTCGGCGCCGGTCGGGAAGCGATAGAATTGGTGATCGCCGATCGAGGTGGTGGGCACGAGGCCCGCAGACCAGACCGGGTTCACGGCGTGGGTGTGATAGTGGGTTGCGCGGCCGGTGAGCGGACGCGTGTAGCCCTTCAGCACCAGCTCGGCGATGTGCTGGGCGGTTTCCCAAGCGCGACCGCGCGGGCGACGGTTCAGCGAACCGTCGCAGGTGAAGGTGAACTGGCAACCGGTAACGCGGTGCGATCCCTGATACACCACGCCGCAAACCGTGTTCGGGTATGCGCGCGAACGGGTGCGGTTCATGATCACTTCGGCAACGGCCTGCTGGCCGCGCTGGGTTTCGCCACGCGCTTCGTAATAGATTGCCTGGGACAGGCAGTTCAGCTCGCGCACGTTGATGTCGGTCTCGCGGCGGCTCGGCGCGGATTCGTTGGTGGTAGGCGCCAGCGGACCACGCAGTGCGGCCTGCACCAGCATGGAATGGGTGTCGCCCTCAAACAGCGTGCCTTGACCGCGGGCGCGGAGGCCGTCGCTGCCCGTACGGAACGCGACCAGCTCGATGCGGGCGTTCGGCCCGGCGGCGCCGGCCATGACTTGCTGCTCGAGTTCAGCCTGGAAGGCCGTCGAGCGCGCAGCCCAGTCAGCGCCTTCGCGCTGCTCGGCGGCGCGATGCGCGATCACGGGCATCGCCACGGCCGCGGCCGCGATGCACACGATCGTCGCTGCGCCCTGGCGCACCGCCAGTGGGTTCCGTTCGATCTCAACCATAATTTGGGCCCGTAGCGTTCCCGCAAACGTGGTCAGTCGACGCCAGAACAACGGTAAAAACATTAAGCCCCGCTTAAAGCCGTCCAGTTTTGGCACAAGTCGCTGCCAGTAAAGCTCGGACGGTCGCCCAACGATGCCTGCGCTCTTATTCTGCGGCGCAGCAGAATTGGGATATAGGCTCCTCACCAGAGCGGCGATTGTCTTTTTGTTCATGGTCCGAATTCCGGCTGGACTTGCAGCTCAACTTGGACCGCACACGCGGCCACTCGGGACAGCCGCCATTCGGCTCTAGCCCTTGCGGGACAAGGCCTTGCGAGGATCGTGCCGTTTCGCCAACGGAGCGAGTGTAGCCGCGACGCCACGCCGCGAGCGCCGCAGGCGCATTCCGCTAGGTAAAGGGCCGTTAACTCAGTTTTTTGCGAGTGCGGCCTGGGCAGCGGCCAGACGGGCGATCGGGGTGCGGTACGGGCTGCAGGAAACGTAGTCGAGCCCGGCGGCTTCAAAGAAAGCCACCGACGCCGGGTCGCCGCCGTGTTCGCCACACACCCCAAGCTTCAGCCCTGCCCGCTGGACCCTGCCGCGTTCACAGGCCAGCCGAACCAGTTCGCCCACACCGGCGGTGTCAATTGATACGAACGGGTCGATCGGTAAGACCCCGCGCTCGACATAAGTTCCCAGGAACCGGGCGGAATCGTCCCTGGAGAAGCCCATGGTGGTTTGGGTGAGGTCGTTGGTGCCGAAGGAAAAGAACTCAGCGGTTTCGGCGATCTCCCCCGCCAAGAGGGCGGCCCGCGGCAGCTCGATCATCGTCCCGACCAGGTACTCGATCTTCACGCCGCGCTCGGTCATCACCTCGGTGGCGATGGCGTCAACGCGCACTTTCAGCAGGTCGAGCTCACGCTTGGCCAGCACGAACGGGATCATGATTTCCGGGATCGGCGCCTCGCCGGTTTCGGCCAGCACATCGCACGCCGCCTCAAACACGGCGCGCGTCTGCATCTCGTAGATCTCGGGATAGACGATCGCCAAACGGCAGCCGCGGAAACCGAGCATCGGATTCACTTCCGCGAGTTCCTTCGAGCGTTGGAGAAGCGCCTTCGCATCAAGGCCAGTCGCCTTGGCGACATCGGCGCAATCTTCTTCGGTGTGCGGCAGGAATTCATGCAAAGGCGGATCGAGATAGCGGATCGTCACCGGCCGATCACCCATGATGCGGAAGAGTTCGGCGAAATCCTTGCGCTGAAACGGACCGAGCTTCGCGAGTGCAGCGACGCGCCCCTCTTTCGTCTCCGACAAGATCATCTCGCGCACCGCGGCGATGCGGTTGGCGTCAAAAAACATATGCTCCGTGCGGCAGAGGCCGATGCCCTCCGCGCCAAACTTCACGGCCGTGCGCGCATCTTCCGGCGTCTCGGCGTTGGCGCGTACCCTCATGCGGCGCGCAGCGTCCGCCCATTCCATCAACGTCGCGAAATCGCCGGTGAGCTCGGGCTCCACCATTTCAGCGGCGCCGAACAACACTTCGCCGGTTGAGCCGTCGACGGTGATGATCTCACCATACTTGATCACCCGGCCGATCGCGCGAAACACGCCCTCTTTCTCGTTGATGCGCACATCGCCCGCGCCGGACACGCACGGCCGCCCCATGCCGCGCGCAACGACGGCGGCGTGGCTGGTCATGCCGCCGCGCGCTGTGACGATGGCCCTCGCCGCGTGCATGCCGTGAATATCCTCGGGGCTCGTCTCCTCGCGCACAAGGATGACAGCCTCGCCCTTGTGCGCGAGCTGCTCGGCTTCGTCGCTGTCAAACACCACCATGCCGGACGCCGCGCCTGGCGACGCGGGCAGGCCCTTGCAGATGAGATCGCGCTTGTAGTGCGGCGAGATCGTCGGGTGCAGCAATTGATCGAGCGCTGATGGATCGATGCGCAGCACCGCTTCGTGTTCGCTGATCAGCCCCTCACGCGCCATCTCGACGGCGATCTTCAGAGACGCCTTCGCCGTGCGCTTCCCGTTGCGCGTCTGCAGCATGTAAAGCGTGTTGCGCTCGATCGTGAACTCGATGTCCTGCATGTCGCGGTAATGGCGTTCGAGCTTGTCGAACACCGCCGCGAGCTCGCGATAGGCGTCCGGCATCGCCTCCTCGAGCGAGAGCCCCTCATCGCCCATCGCCTCGCGCGCTTTCTTCGTCAGGGGCTTCGGCGTGCGGATGCCGGCGACGACATCCTCGCCCTGCGCGTTGATCAGGTACTCGCCGTAATACAGACGCTCGCCGGTGGACGGATTGCGCGTGAACGCAACGCCGGTGGCGCTCGTCTCGCCCATATTGCCAAACACCATCGCCTGCACGTTGACGGCGGTGCCCCAGCTTTCGGGGATGTTGTTGTGCTTCCTGTAGAAGATCGCGCGATCGCTCATCCAACTTTGGAACACGGCGCCGACAGCGCCCCAAAGCTGCGCCTTCGCATCCTGCGGGAACGGCGCGCCAAGCTCACGCTCCACCGCGCGCTTGTAGTCGGCGACGACCTTCTCCCAATCCTCAGCGGTGAGATCGGTGTCGTAGCGATAATCGTTGCTCTCTTTGTAGGAGCCGAGAATTTCCTCGAACACGCCATGCTCAAGCCCGAGCACGACATCGCAATACATCTGAATGAAGCGGCGATAGGAATCGTACGCAAAGCGCCGGTCGCCGGAGAGTTTCGCGAGCCCCTCAACCGTTTCGTCGTTCAGGCCAAGGTTCAAAACCGTATCCATCATCCCCGGCATCGAAGCGCGCGCGCCGGAGCGCACGGAGACGAGCAGCGGATTGGACGGATCGCCGAATGTCTTGCCAGCCTTCTTCTCGAGCGCTGCAAGCGCGCCTTCAAACTGCGCGTCGAGATCGGCGGGATAAGTACGGTTGTTGTGGTAATAGTGGACGCAGACCTCGGTCGTCACCGTGAAGCCCGGCGGAACGGGGAGCCCAAGCTTCGACATTTCCGCGAGGTTCGCGCCCTTGCCGCCCAGCAGCGTCTTCATCGACGCATCGCCCGCGCTTTCACCCGCGCCAAAACCGTAGACCCATTGTGTCGTCGACATTGCTCAGCTCTCTTCCCCCGCCCCCTCGCGGGGCGGGGGCAGGGGGTGGGGGGCCTTCAAGCAGATGCACACCTGCTCGATCACCCAATCAGCCCTATGGGCCACATCCGCATTGGTCACACGCAACACGCGGAACCCGGCGCGTTTGGCGCGCTCCTGCTTATCCGCATCAAACGCCGCAACCTCGGGACGATCATGAACTGCGCCGTCGAGTTCGATCAGCAAGCGCGCGCCGAATTCGGCGAAATCGAAAACCCGATCGTCAATGGCGACTTGCTTGCGGAAGTGCGTATCCGGAATCTCGCGCAGCATGCGCCAGAACGCCTTCTCCGATGGCGTCATCTCGTGACGCAAGCGCTTTGCGCGCGCGTTCGCCTTTGTGAACTCGCGCTGACGCACCTGCCCCAAGCGCGCGCCCCAACCGATGGAGCCCTCTTGGCGCGACGCGCTTTCGGGCGGCGGAATGTCATCGCGCATATGGCCGGCGGGTGCGCTCAATCCTGATCGCCCCCCACCCCCTACCCCCGCCCCGCAAGGGGGCGGGGGATGATGCGTTGCACGTTCGCGCGTCATCCCTCGATCTTCGAGAAATCCGCCACCGCGGACAATGCCTCGCGCAAGCGCGAGAGCAGCAAAAGTCTATTGCGGCGCAGGTTCGCGTCGTCTGCATTCACGAGCACGCCTTCGAAGAACGCATCGACCGGCGCGCGCAGGCCGGAGAGCGCTTTCATCGCCACGGCGAAATCTTCGCGCTCAACCGCCGACCGCGCGGTCGGGATTGCGCTTTCGAGGGCGGCGTGCAACGCCTTCTCGGCGGCCTCGATGAGCTTCGACGCGTCGACGTCGCCCGTCGCCTCCGCCGCGCTCCACTTTCCCTTCTTCTCTTCGGCCGCGAGAATGTTGGCCGCGCGCTTGTAGCCGGCGAGCAAGTTCGCGCCGTCCTGCGATTTTAGGAACGCGTCGAGCGCCTCGACGCGTGCAACGATGCGGACGAGATCGTCGTCACCGAGTGCGAAGACGGCGTCGACGAGATCGTGGCGCTTGCCTTGGTCACGGAGCTGGACTTTGAGGCGATCGGCCAGGAAGGCGAGGAGGCTCGTTCGCGAGACCTGTTGATCGGCGCGCGCGACCTCGTTGGCCACATCCTTTTCCCAATTGTTCAGCCACGCGCCGCCGACGGCATGGATCAACGCCTCATCAAGCTCAAGCCTAACGCCAGCTTCCAAGGCGATCCGAACAACACCCAAGGCCGCGCGCCGCAGCGCGTAAGGGTCACTGCTGCCCGTCGGCTTTTCGTCAATGACCCAAAACGATGCGAGCGTATCCAGCTTGTCCGCGAGCGCGAGCGTGATTGCGACTTTGTCTTCCGGCACGCGATCGTTGGGGCCGAGTGGGCGGTATTGATCTTCGATGGCGGCGGCGATGCTGGCGTTCGCGCCTTTCTCCAGCGCGTAGAGCTGACGCCCCACCTGCCCTTGCAGTTCTGGAAATTCTCCAACGGTCTCCGTCACCAAATCCATTTTGCAAAGTTCAGCCGCGCGCTTCACCTGCTCGACGTCCGCGCCCGTCACCGCGCACAATTCCGCCGCCAGCGCCTTCACGCGCTCGACCTTGTCCCACACGCTCCCGAGCTTCTGGTGGAAGACGATCTTCTCCAGCTTCGCTTTGCGCTCGTCGGTGTAGAGCGGCGTTTTCTTGTCCGTATCCCAGAAGAAGCGCGCGTCGTTCAAGCGCGCGCTCAACACGCGCGCATTGCCGGCGGCGATGGCTTTGCCGCCGTCTTTCGCTTCGACATTCGCGACAGTGATGAAATGCGGCGCGAGCTTTTGCGTTTTCGGATCGCGCACGGCGAAATACTTCTGGTGCGTGCGCATGGAGAGGCGGATCACCTCGCCGGGCAGATCGAGAAACGCCGGGTCCATGTCGCCCAGCAGCGTCACCGGCCATTCCACCAGCCCGCACACCTCTTCGAGCAGGCCGATATCGTCAACCAGCTCAAGCCCCTTCGCGGCGCAGAGCTTTTTGGCTTGGTCGAGGATGATCTGCTTGCGCTCGTCGCGCTCGATCAGCACTTTCGCGCCACGCAGCTTCGACGCGTGATCGCTCGCGCTCGAAACCGGCATCGCCTCCGGCGCATGGAAACGATGGCCCCACGTCACGCCCTCGCTGCCCACGCCCTCGATCGCGATCTTCACGGCCTTGCCGTCGAAGATGCAGCAGATGTTGTGCAACGGGCGAACCCATTGCAAATCGCTCGATTGCGAGCGCATCGATTTCGGCCACGGAAACGCGCGCACGATCTCGGGCACGATCTCCTGCACGATCGCGCTCGTCTCGCGGCCCGCGCGCTCGATCTTAGCGACGTAGAACGCGCCCTTCTTGTCCTCAACGATCTGCGCCTGATCGATGGAGCTGAGGCCCGCGCTTTTCAGGAACCCCTGCACCGCTTGATCGGGCGAGCCGACGCGCGGGCCTTTCTTTTCTTCGTTCACGTCCGCGGCCTTCGCCGGCAGGTCGTCGATCACCGCGCCAATGCGGCGCGGGCTGGAAAACGTCTTGATCGCCTTCGGCTCAAGTCCCGCACCCCTGAGCTTCTCACCCAAAGCCCGCGCCAAATCTTCCTCCCCGCGCTTTTGCATGCGCGCGGGAATTTCCTCGCTGAAAAACTCCAGAAGCAATTGCGGCATTAGCTCCCCCGCTCCCCCTCAATGGGGGAGCTGTCAGCGCGTAGCGCTGACTGAGGGGGCGTGGCCCGCGACCCTTCGGGCTTAGCCTCTTGAGGCTCCCCCGCAACGCTGGCGCGCGCACCCCCTCCGCCGCTCCGCGGCGCCTCCCCCATCGAGGGGGAGGCTATCTGCGCGTTCCTCTCCCGGATTTGCGCGTCATGTAGATTGCGCCAACGAAGCATCCGCGCGTAAGCGCTCGTCTCGCTCGCCGCATTGTGGATCGTTTCCCAGACGCCTTGGCGTTCACTGATCGCTTCGGTGTTCCAGAAGCGCAGCACCCGATACCCCTCGCGCTCCAACCAGGCGGTGCGCAGCGCGTCATGTTCCGATTGCGCAAGCGTTGCGTGTTGGGCGCCATCGACTTCGATTACAAGGCGCGCGGGATGCGAGACAAAATCCAGGATCGCGCTGCCGAAAGCAGCTTGGCGGCGCCAGCTGAGCGCCACGAGCTCGCCTTCATGCAGCAAACGCCACATGGCCTTCTCGTGCGGCGTCATCTCCGAGCGCATCGCTTTGGCGCGCGCACGGAGCCACTCGCGTGGGCTCATGCGAGCGCCCCGCTCCTCCTCGATGGAGGAGCTGTCAGCGCGCAGCGATGACTGAGGAGGTGAGGCCCGCGATTGTTGGGGGTGAGCCTCGTGAGGCTGCACTTCGCCGCCGGCGCGCGCACCTCCTCCGCCGCTCCGCGGTGCCTCCTCCATCGAGGAGGAGGCTGGAGCTTTATATTGAATCATTGCGCAAGCTCCGAATCTTCCCACGCTTTCGCACACCCCTTCGCCAAATCACGCACCCGGGCGATGAAGCTCTGACGTTCTGTCGGGCTGACGACGCCGCGGGCGTCGAGCAAATTGAACAAGTGCGAGGCCTTCAGCGTGTAATCGAACGCCGGCAGCACCGCGCCCGCTTCGAGCAAGCGCTTCGCCGTCGCTTCCGCATCGCCAAACCAACGCAGGTTCATCTCGGGATCGCTGAGTTCGAAATTGAAGCGCGATTGCTGCTTCTCGTTTTCGAGGAACACGTCGCCGTACTTCAGCGGCGTGGCGCTGTCGGGATCGTTGAACGGCAGATCGTACACGCGATCGACGCCGAACACGTACATCGCCAAGCGCTCAAGCCCATACGTGAGCTCACCGCTCACCGGGCGCACGTCCAAGCCGCCGACTTGTTGGAAGTAGGTGTATTGCGACACCTCCATGCCGTCGCACCACACCTCCCAGCCGAGCCCCCAGGCGCCGACAGTAGGGTTTTCCCAATCGTCCTCGACGAAGCGGATATCGTGCAGCAGCGGATCGATGCCGATGCGCACGAGCGATTGCAGATAGAGATCCTGAAGGTTCGGCGGGTTTGGCTTCAGGATCACCTGATACTGGTAATAATGCTGCAGCCGGTTCGGGTTCTCGCCGTAGCGCCCGTCCTTCGGCCGCCGTGACGGCTGCACGTACGCCGCGCGCCACGGCTTCGGCCCCAGCGCCCGCAACGTGGTGGCCGGATGCAGCGTGCCGGCGCCAACTTGCTCGTCATAGGGCTGCAGGATCGCGCAGCCCTGCTCGGCCCAGTAATTCTGGAGCGTCAGGATCACATCCTGGAAGCAGCGGGGCGTCTTGTTCGCGGACATTGTGCGAACGCGTAAAGCCCGCCGGGCCCAGTATCAAGGACCGATCTGAGGCCGCTGCGGCGCTGGTTTGCGCAAGGCTCGGAATCTCCAGAAACTGCCTCCCCATGACGCCGTTTGGAGGCATTTGCGGGATCGACGAAGCGGGGCGCGGACCCTGGGCGGGGCCAGTCGTGGCCGCGGCGGTCATCCTGCCGAAAAAGGGCCGCCCGAAAGGTCTCGCGGACTCCAAAGCGCTCAGCGCGGAAGCGCGCGAAGAACTCGCAAAGGCGATCCGGGACTGCGCGATGGTGGGCGTTGGCTGGGCCAATCCCACGGAGATCGACGAGATCAACATCCTGCAGGCGACATATCTCGCCATGCGGCGCGCCGTTGAGGCGCTGCCGGAGACCCCGGTCGCCATTCTGATCGACGGCAATTCCGCCCCCGCCGACCTGCCCTGCCCAGTCGAAACCATCATCGACGGCGACGCCCATGTCGCCTCGATCTCCGCCGCCTCGATCATCGCCAAGGTGCATCGCGACGCCTTGATGGTGGAGGCCTGCGGCCTCTATCCCGGCTACGGCTTCGCCAAGCACAAAGGTTACGGAGCACCGGAACATCAAAAGGCGCTGGCCGCCCTCGGCCCCTGCGCCATCCACCGCCGCAGCTTCAAACCGATCCGCGAGGCGCTCGAAGCTCAGGCGGCGATGAGGGCCGCATCTTGAGGCGTCCGCCAGGCTCGGGCGCCAAATATGGTTAACGCTGCCGAAATAATCTCCGTTCGTTTCGCGCGCGGTTGATTCTCTCTTAACCGTCAAGCTTGAATGTGCGCCTTCGGCTCGGGCGCGGGACAAGCGCGCCCCCAGCGGGTGGGACAATGGCGCGCAAACGGAATAGCTCGGGCCTTCGGTTGGTGGCGGACAGCGCCGCCACAACCGCGCCGATCGACCAGATCATCATCGGCGATTGCATCGAGGCGATGAAGAAGTTGCCGGACGGCAGCGTCGATCTCGTGTTCGCCGACCCGCCCTATAATCTCCAACTCGGCGGCGGGCTCACGCGGCCGGATCAATCCATCGTCGATGGCGTCGACGACGATTGGGACAAGTTCGCGGATTTCGCGACCTACGATGAATTCACCCGCAACTGGATGGCCGAAGCGCGTCGCGTATTGAAGGACGACGGCGCGATCTGGGTGATCGGCTCGTATCACAACATCTTCCGCGTCGGTTCCATCCTGCAAGATCTCGGCTTTTGGGTGCTGAACGACATCGTCTGGCGCAAGACCAACCCGATGCCGAATTTCAAAGGCACGCGCTTCACCAACGCGCACGAAACCTTGATCTGGGCCGCGAAGTCGAAGGAGTCGAAATACACCTTCCACTATGACGCGCTGAAAATGCTCAACGAGGATTTGCAGATGCGCTCCGATTGGACGCTGCCGATCTGCACCGGCGCCGAGCGCTTGAAGGATAAAGAAGGCCGCAAGCTGCACCCGACACAAAAGCCGGAAGCCTTGCTGCATCGTGTGGTGCTGGCGACGACGCGGCCCGGCGAACTGGTGCTCGACCCGTTCTTCGGCACTGGCGCGAGCGGCGCCGCCGCCAAGCGCTTAGGCCGCCACTATCTCGGCATTGAGCGCGACCCGACCTACGCCGCCGCCGCGAAAGCGCGCATCAAGAAAGTGGAGCCGGCCGCCGTGGAAGATCTCGCCGTCACGCGCTCGAAAAAAGAAGAACCGCGCGTGCCATTTGGGCAGATCATCGAAGCGGGCTTCCTGCGTCCCGGTGACATGCTCGTTTCGCCGGACCGCAAACACAAAGCCCGCGTGCGCGCCGATGGCTCGCTGGCGTTGAAGGATGAAACCGGCTCGATCCACCGCATCGGCGCTGTCGCCACCAACGCGCCGGCCTGCAATGGCTGGACGTTCTGGCACATAGAAACCGCCGATCAGGGCCTAAAGTGCATCGATCTCTTCCGCCGCGAAATTCGCCGGCAAATGGCGATGACGCTCTAGCGCGGCGTGTCGCCGCGTGGTGTTCTGACCTATCGCCTGACGTCGCGGGAATTCGCGCATTGTCTAGGCTAGGTCGAACATGACTTTGCAAAATTACGCACTCATTGCCGCCGGATTGATCGGCAGCGTCACCGCCATCGTTCACGGCGTGCTGACGCAGCGTTTTATGGTAGCACCGCTCGACAAAATCGCGGCGGAAAATCACGTCTCCGGACAAATCCGTCGCCTCAATGCAGCGCTTCTGCACTACAGCACCGCAAGCTGGCTTGCGTGTGGACTGGCGCTTATCGGGGCGGCGCTTTGGCTCGATGATAGCGCTCGGTTCGCCACAGCCCTCTTCGCCGGCGGGCATTTCCTCTACGGCGTGATCGGCAACGCCTGGGCGACGAGGTGGCGCCACCCTGGTTGGATGCTGTTGGCGCTCGCCGTCGCGTTGATCGGTTACGGATTGAGCTAGGGAGGCGGTGAGTGAACGCGCTCGAAAAATGGTACGGCTACATGAAGTCCCATGACCAGAAGGCGTTGTGGGATCTGCTGCATCCGGACGCCGTGTTCGAGAGCCCCGTCGTGCACACGCCCCAGCGCGGGCGTGAGATCACGTTCAAGTACCTGGCGGGCGCTGAAAAGGTGCTGGGCGGCCCTGGCTTCAAATATGTCGGCGAATGGCGCAGCGACAACAGCGCCGTGTTGGAGTTTGAGAGCGAGGTCGATGGCATCCTCATCAACGGCGTCGACATGATCACGTTCAGCGCTGACGGCGAACAGATCGTCCATTTCAAAGTCATGGTGCGCCCGCTCAAGGCTATCAACTTGCTGCACCGCCTGATGGGCGAGCAATTGATGAAGCCCTGAGCTTCGCGCTCACACGGCTTGCGGTTCCTTGTTGAACCAGAGCCCCACAAGCCGCCCCAGGAAGATGAGCGCGCCGATGAGCCACAGCACCGACGCTGCCAGCACCGGCTGCTCGGCCCCGCCCGTGAGCACCATGTAAAGCCCAATCGGAAACAGCACGCCGCCAAGGCCGGAAAACCCGAGTTGGGCCATCGCGAGCCAACCGCGCTGCAATTGCGGGTAGGCGCGATAGGTGAGGCCGTAGAGCGCAAGCGATGCCCAACCGATGAGGTTGATGTGCGCGTGCACAGGCGACAACGAGAAATCCTGCGACATGCCCATGTGCATGCCGAGACCGACGCCGACGACCATGAAAGCGGCGGCAAGCGTCAGAAAAACAAGATCGATACGCATGTTCGTCTATCCTCGTTGCAACGGCGCGCCGAGTACGCCTCCGACTCAATCATCTGATGTGACGTCAGGCACGGCCCCGGCGCCAGTCTACCCAGGCGGGTGGGGCGCCGTTTTCGGGCGCTTTTCCTCTACGCACGCCTCGCTTTGGGGCGTCTTTTGTTGACGCGCGGCCCCCTCGCCGCGATGTTCCGCCCGCAATGGGACTAGCAAACGACCTTCTGAAGGGCGTCGAAGCGGCCTTGGCGAAAGCCGAGCTGATGGCGGCGTTGTCCGACGACGCGCGCGCGCGCCTCGCGCAAAACGGCTCTGCGGTTTCGGTTGAGCCCGGCGCACTCTTGTTCTCCAAAGGCGACAAGGGCGACGCGCTCTACGTTCTGCTCGAAGGCGAAGTCGAAGTCCGCACCTCAAACGAAGCAGGCCGCGACGTGCGCATCGCCGCGCTGAAGCCGTACGCTTTGATCGGCGAAATGGCTGTGCTTGACGGCGGCGCACGTTCCGCCGACATCGCCGCCATCCGCCGCTCGAAATTACTGCGTATCTCGCGTGACCAGGCGATCTCAGCATTTGAGGCCGAGCCTCGCGCGCTGTTGAACATCGTCGCGGAAATGAGCCGCCGGCTGCGCGCCGCCGATTCCGCGCTTGAGGACGCCCACCTCCTCGATCTCGGCGGCCGGCTGGCGCAGCGTCTGCTCGATGAAGCCGGCGACGGCGCCGCGGTGACGATCACCCAAACCGAACTGGCGCGCCGCATCGGCGCCAGCCGCGAAAAAGTGAACCGCAAGCTGCACGAATGGTGCGACGAGGGCTGGCTGAGCATCAGCCGCGCCGGCATCAAGCTCTTGGACAAGAAATCCCTGGTCGCTCTGATCCAGGAAGACCGCGCCGACTAAGTCGCCGTTCGTCGCGAAACCTCTTGCCCCGCGCGCTGCGAGCGCCTTCTGTGCGGAAAACACGGGGATGAAACATGATTGTTCGGCGCACACTGCTCGCCGCCGCTTTGGTCACGCCAACGGTAACCGCCTGCGCCACGGCGCCGGCGCCCGGCACAATGGCGCCTCTGCCGCTTGATCCGTTCACCCACGCCCGCCCCAACGAAGCGCGAGTAACGCACGTCTCGCTCGATCTGGTGGCGGACTTTTCGCGCAAAGTGCTGAGGGGCTCGGCGACGCTATCGATCGTCGCCCAACCCGGCGTCAACGAAATTGTGCTGGACGTTGACCGCCTCAACATTCGCAGCGTCCGCTCCGGGCGCACGGCGGCCACCTACGTGATCGGCCAACATCGCCCTGACATCGGCGCGCCACTCACGATCACCTTGGTCCCCGGCGCGCGCAGCATCACCATCGAATACGAAACTCATCCCGAGGCAGGCGCGCTGCAATGGCTTGAGCCCTCGATGACGGCGAGCAACAAGCCTTTCCTGTTCAGCCAAGGCCAATCGATTCTCACGCGCACCTGGGTGCCGACGCAGGACAGCCCCGGCATTCGCCAAACCTATGACGCCCGCATCGTCGCCCCGCGCGGCCTCAAAGCGGTGATGAGCGCGGAGATGCTGACGCCGGATGGCGAGTTCGCCGATGCAAACAGCGACGCCTTCCGCTTCCGCATGCCGAACCCGATCCCGCCCTATTTGATCGCCATCGCCATCGGCGATCTCGCGTTCCGCCCAATCGGCGCGCGCACTGGCGTGTACGCGGAGCCAAGCGTCGTCGCCGCAGCCGCGAACGAATGCGCGGACATGGAGCGCATGCTGTTGGCGGCGGAGGCGCTCTACGGGCCGTATCGCTGGGGCCGTTACGATGTGCTGGTGCTGCCGCCGTCGTTTCCGTATGGCGGCATGGAAAACCCGCGCCTCACCTTCCTCACGCCAACCTTCATCGCCGGCGACCGCAGCCTCGTTGCGCTGGTCGCGCACGAGCTCGCGCATTCATGGTCCGGCAATCTCGTCACCAACGCGGTTTGGGCGGATTCTTGGCTCAACGAGAGCTTCACCAATTATTTCGAAGGCCGCATCAGCGAAGCCCTGTTTGGCGTCGATCACGTTGCGATGCAAGACGCGCTGGCGTGGGTCGACATCCAAGCCGCCATCGCCGGCAACCCGGCTGATCTCACGCGGCTGCACTTGGCCGACAGCGTCCACCCGGACAACACGCTCTCAGCAATCGTGTATGACAAGGGCGCGCTCTTCCTGCGCACGTTGGAGCGCGAAGTTGGACGCCAGCGGCTCGATGCCTGGTTGCGCTCCTACTTCGATCGCTACGCCTTCCAGCCGATGACGACCGCGACGATGCTCGCGGACTTCCGCGCGCGCGTAGTGCAAAACGATGGCGCGCTGGGCGCGCGCTTGCAACTTGAAGCGTGGTGTTACGAGCCCGGCCTGCCGTCGAACGCGCAAGAACCCCGCGCCGCCGCCTTTGACGCTGTCGCCGCGCAAGTCACGGCGTTCAACGCGGGCGGTCCAGCGAGCGCCGTGCCATGGGCGGATTGGGGCACCTATCAGCGCCAACGCTTCCTGCAAACTTTGCCGCGCAGTTTGCCAGCAGCCCGCCTCACCGAGCTTGAAGGCGCGCTGGGCCTCAACGCCACCGGCAACAGCGAAGTGTTGTTCGATTGGCTGATGCTGGCGGTGGCCAACGGGTACGAGCCCGCGCGGGCCTCGCTCGAAAGCTTCATCACCCGTCAGGGCCGGCGCAAATTCGTCGCGCCGCTCTATCGCGCCCTGATGGCGCAAGGGGCGTGGGGCCAAGCGATCGCACGGCGCGTCTACGCGACGGCGCGCGCGACGTATCACCCGGTCACCACCGGCACCGTGGATGAAATCGTGACGCCCCGCTGAGCACATGCCATGGTTGGCCTTCGTTACGCGGGGGTTGGCCATGTGAGCCCGGACATCATCTGGAACGAAGCCGAGAATTTTCCGTACGCCGACGGCAATCCCTATCGGGGCCCACAGGCGATCGCTGAAGGCGTGTTCGCGCGCTGCGTGGGCGAGTGGGAAGACTTTGCCGTGAAGCCGGAAGAATTGCTCGACGCAGGCGAAACGGTGGTGGCGCTCGTCCGTTATGCTGGCGTCTACAAGGCCACCGGTAAACCGATGAACCCGCAAGCCGTCCACGTGTGGCGTATCACCAACGCCAAGGTCACCCAGTTCCAGCAATACGCCGACACGCTGCACGTGGCGCAGGCGATCGCGAATTAATCACGCGTGACGTCCGTCACATCGACTCCGCCTTGCGTCGCCTAGGTTCAATCCATCGAACACGAACACCGAGCGGGGAACTCCAATGACCAACACACTCAGCCAAAAATTCTTCTCCCTGGCCGCCGCCGCCGCGCTCTTCCTTCCTTGCGCGTTTGTGACGCTTGCTCAGGCCGCTCAGATCGTCGCGTAAGAGCCCGCAACGAACCGAGCCCAAGAAGGACGCGGGGGTCTCCCACCCCGCGTCCTTTATTCGTCAGCCGTGTTTTTCGAGCGCCGTCGCAATGCGCTCAAGCGCTTGGACCTTTCGGCGCTCAAGCGCCGTGAAATCGTCGCCGCCCTTTGCTCGCATGAAGAAGAACCATGTTCCGATCAGCAACAGCATGGGCAGCACGCTGATCAGCAAGTTCGTCAAGTCCGAATCCATCAATCCCCTCCCGCGGCTCCCGCCGCTTTCTTGAACACGGTCGGCAACGCGCGCGCATCGCCCCAAAACCCGTCCCCGTTCGGCTCGGCATTGGCCTCGTACACATCCAACCGCAACCCAAAATGCGTGAAGACGTGGCGCACTTGGCCGCTGCGCTTCCAATCGGCTTCCGCCGGCGCGTGTTCGAGCGCCTGCTTGCGCGTCCACGTCGTCTCGCGCCATGGCGTCGTCGGCAAACCGGCCATGCCGCCGAGCAAGCCCTTGTCGGGCCGGCGTACAAGCCAGAGCTTATCCTTCCGCCGCAGCACAAAAGCGGCGCCGTGACGTTGCGGACGCTCCGCTTTCGCGGCGCGTCGCGGATACGTTTCCGGCGCGCCGCCAGCAAAGGCCGCGCACCACGATGAGACCGGGCATACCTCGCACTTGAGCGATTTCGGCGTGCAGATGGTTGCGCCCAAATCCATGAGGGCCTGCGCCCAGTCACCCGGGCGCTTGGCGGTGACATAACCGGCCGCGATCTCGCGCAGTTCGGCTTTCGCCGCCGGCAACGGCGCCTCGACGGCGTGCAACCGCGCCATCACCCGTTCGACATTGCCATCCACGACATTGGTCGCTTCATCGAACGCAATCGCCGCGATCGCTGCCGCAGTGTACGGCCCAACCCCTGGCAGCACCCGCCAGCCGGCCTCGTTCGTCGGCACGCCGTTATCGGCCAAACTCCGAGCCGCGAGGTGGAGATTTCGCGCGCGACTGTAATAACCGAGCCCCGCCCAAGCCTCCAACACGGTATCCCGAGGCGCATCCGCCAGCGCTTGCGGCGTCGGAAACAGCGCCAGGAACTTGCGAAAATAAGGCCCGACGGCAGCCACCGTCGTCTGCTGAAGCATGATTTCGCTGAGCCAAACCCTATACGGGTCGCCGCGACCGCCCCGAACCCGCCATGGCAGCTCCCGTCCGGCCCGGTCGTACCAGGCCAACAAAGCTCTCCTCAGCTTGTCCCGAACCGGGGCCGAAATTTCCCCACTTGATTTGGGGTCTGTGGAGAACCCGGCCATCGCCGCCTTTACCCTTCGTTCAGATCTTTTCGATTCGCTGGGGAGCGATGTCCATGCGTGACCGATTCCGGTCGGCGGCCCAAGTGCCGCGGGCGGACCCTGACGCGGCGGCGAAAGCCGAAGCCCGCGCCGCGCATGCTTTGGCGCATGCGCGCGGACGCGTCACCACCGCGCCGGCGCCCAAAGCCGGCAAGGCTGTAGCCGCCGTGGCTCGCACGCTCTTGCCCAAGGCCGGCATGGGCCTGAGCGAGATCAAGCGCCGTTGGACCGAGATCGTCGGCCCCTCCTACGCGGGCAAGACCGCGCCCGAAAAGTTCGCCGGCGGCGTGCTGACCCTGCGCGCGCCAAGCGCCCTCGCCCCCTTCCTCCAACAACAAGCGCCGCTCCTGATCGAACGGCTGAAGCTGGCGGGGGCCAAAGTATCCTCGATCCGGATCGAGCAACGGGCGCTGCCGCCCAAGCCCGCCACGAACCTCCGCCCCCTCCGAAAGCCAGTCAGCGCGGCGGAAAAAGCCGCCCTGGCGCAATCGCTTGACCGGGTGCCGGACGCCGGCCTGAAGTCGGCCCTGTTGCGGCTCGGCTTGGCGATGAAACAGCGCTGAGGTTCCCACCGCGACGGAAAACCTCTAAGCATCCGGCCCTTAGGGTTCCGGAGGAAAAGTGCATGTTCGCGGTTGATCGCAGAGTTCTGCTTGTGGGCGCGGGCGCCCTTGGTCTCGCCGGCTGCGACGGCGCCAGCGGCAGCGCCAACGCCACCGCTGACGACATGGTGCTGGGCGCGGACAACGCACCGGTAACAATCATCGAGTACGCATCGACCACGTGCGGCCACTGCGCGCGCTTCCACCATGACGTCTGGGCGCAACTCAAAGCCAATTACATCGACACCGGCAAAGTGCGCTTCATCTTCCGCGAGTTCCCGACCGACCCTGCCGCGATCGCCGTCGCCGGGTTCCAACTCGCGCGCTGCAACAGCGCAAGCCAAGAGCAATACTTCACGCGCCTCACGGTGCTGTTTGAGCAGCAGCAGGCGATCTTCGCGACCGGCTCGATGGCCGGCGTGCGCGACAAGTTTATCGAGATCGGCGGCGGCGCGGGTCTGAGCGAAGAGCAAGTGATGCAATGCATCAACGATCCGGCGGGCGCCGAGCGCGTACGCCGGATCGGCGAAGGCGCATCGCAATTCCAAGTCACCGGAACGCCCACGCTTATCATCAACGGCGAGAAGACCACCGATCCGGCGGCTTACACCTATGAAGGGCTCGCGCGTCTCATCGACGCTGCGGCGAGCTAAGCCAAGGGCGCGGTTCCGTGCACATCACCGAACTGCGCCTCGCAGGCTTCAAGTCGTTCATCGACCCCACCAAAGCGCCGATCGAAGCTGGGCTCACCGGCGTCGTCGGCCCGAACGGCTGCGGCAAATCCAATCTGCTTGAAGCGGTGCGCTGGGTGATGGGCGCGACCAGCGCCAAGTCCATGCGTGCGTCTGATATGGAAGACGTGATCTTCTCCGGCACCGCAGGGCGGCCTTCGCGTGAACACGCGGAAGTCACGCTCGTGTTGGCCGACGCGATCGGACGCGCGCCAGCGCCCTTCCACAAGGATGATGTGCTCGAGGTTTCGCGCCGCATCCGCCGGGGCCTCGGCTCGACCTATCGCATCAACGGCAAGGAAGTCCGCGCCAAGGACGTGCAATTGCTGTTCGCCGACGCCGCCACCGGCGCTAACTCCCCGGCGCTCGTGCGCCAGGGCCAGGTCAGCGAGCTGATCGCGGCAAAGCCGGAAAACCGCCGCCGCATCCTCGAAGACGCCGCCGGTATCGCCGGCCTCCACGCGCGCCGGCACGAAGCGGATTTGAAATTGCGGGCGGCCGAAACCAACCTCACGCGCCTCGATGAAGTGTTGGCCGAGATCGAAGGCCAGGCCCAGCAACTGAAGAAGCAAGCGCGTCAGGCCGAGCGCTATCGCGGCTTGGCGCAGACACTACGCGAGACGGAAGCTTTACTGCTTCATCGCCGTTGGAAAGAAGCGCGAGAGCGCGAGGCGGAAGCGCAGACGCTGCTGCGTGAAGCCGAACGCGCGGTCGCCACCGCCGCGCAAGAAGCCAGCGCCGCGCTGCGCGCCGGCGATGAAGCGCACGAGAAATTGCCAGCCCTGCGTGAAGAAGAAGCTATCGCCGCCGCCGTGCTGCGCCGCCTCGAAGGCGTGCGCGTCGGATTGGAGCGCGATCTGGCGGAAGCGGAAGCGCATATCGAGCGCGCCAATGCTGATGCGCGGCGCGCAGTGGAGGAAAGCGAGCGCATCGAGGCCTTGAAGGCTGATGCAAGCGCCGCTGTCGCGCGTCTTGATAGCGAGCTCGCGGCGCTCGGCCCTGCCGACGCCAAGGACGCGCAAGCCACATTCGACGCCGCCCAAAGCGCCGAGCGAGCGGCCGCCACGGCGCGCGCGGCAGCTGAGGCGAAACTTGAGACAATCGCCGCCGACGCTGCGGCTGCGCGTGCACGCGCGCAAGCATTGAAGGATGCTGCCCAAAGCGCCGCTGCGCGACTGCAGCGCTTGGCCGAACGCAAGGCGGCGCTCGATGCGCAAGCCCAAACGCTGCCAGCGTTGGCCGATCTCGATGCGCGCGCCGAGGCGGCGAAAGCCGCGCTGGCGACGGCGCACAAGGCAAGCGGCGCATTGCGCGACGAGCTCGCAATAGCTGAAGCCGCGCTCAAGAAGGCAGAGCTTGCCGACGAAGCGGCATGGGCGCCCTATCGCGCCGCTGAAGGCGCCCATCGCGAACTGGAAGCCGAAACGCGCGCACTCGAAAAACTCGCGCCGCCGGACGCGGCGAAATTTCCTCCGGTACTGGCGAGCGTTGAGGTCGATGCCGGCTACGAGCGCGCGCTCGCGGCAGCGTTGGGCGATGACCTCGACGCGTCAACGCACATCGACGCGCCTTCGCGCTGGGGCGGCGCGGAATTGCCCACGCCCAATTTGCCGCGCGAAGCGCATTCTTTAGCGCGTTTCGTCAAAGCGCCGCCGGCCCTCGCCGCGCGTTTGGCTTTGGTTGGCGTAGTCGACGCCAAAGACGGCGCGAAGCTGCAAAAACAATTGCCGCCCGGCGCGCGTTTGGTGTCGCAAGCGGGCGATCTCTGGCGGTGGGACGGTTTTGTGCGCCGCGCCGATGCGCCGCAACCCGCGGCGGCGAAGTTGGAACACAAGAACCGGCTGAAAGCCGCGCGCACCGAACTCGCGGTGGCAGAGACGCGGTTCGCCAAGGCGAAAGCGGCGTGGGAGAAAGCCAAAGCGGATCGCCAAACGCTCGAAACCAAAGCGCGCGAAGTGCGCGCCGAAGCCCCCAAGCGCGCCGCCAAGGAAGCTGAGGCTGCCCGCGAGTCCGAGCGCATTGAGGGCGAGCGCACGCGCCTTACTGAACGCCGCGCCGATCTCGATACGCAGCGCGCAGCGCTTGACGGCGAGTTGAACGAAGCCAAGGCCGCCGCAGAAGCCGCGGCGCAAACCGCAGCGGGCGCACCAGCGGCAAGCGACGACGCAACGCTGCTGCACGCGCGCCAAGCCGCCGACGCCGCGCGGCAAGCGGCGGCGGAAGCGGCGGCCAAGGCGCAAAGCTTGAAGCACGACCGCGCCCAGCGCGACGCGCGGCGGCGTGGAATCGACGAGGAACTCCGCCAATGGCGCGCGCGCGCGGACGCGTGTGACGCACGCCTATCCACCCTGTCCACGGAATTGGACGAGATCGAGAAACGCCGCGACGCCGCGAAGGCGGCTCCCGCAAGCGCACGTGAAAAACTTGAAGCGTTGATGGATGAAGCGGGTGCGGCGGAGAAGCGACGTGCCGACGCCGGCGACGCGCTCGCCCGCGCTGAAGCCGCCGCGCGCGAAGCGGATGCGCTGGCGCGCGCCAAAGAGGAAGCCCATGCCGGCGCCCGCGAGCGCCGCGCCGGCGCCGACGCGCGCAACGCCGCCGCCGCCGCGCGCGTGACCGACATTGCTGCTTACGCCACCGAGCAAACCGCCAAGCCGCCAGAAGAACTGGCCGCCCTGGCCGGTTCACTCATTTCAGGTCCGCTGGCGACCGCGCCCATCAGCGACCTTGAGCGCCGCTTCGATCGCTTAAAATCGGAACGCGATGCGGCCGGACCGGTAAATCTACGCGCCGAAGAAGAGCTTGGCGAAACCCAAGCCCGCATCGACACGCTGACCTTGGAGAAGAACGACGTCGCCGCCGGCGTCACCAAGCTGCGCACCGCAATCACCAAGCTCAACAACGAAGGCCGCGCGCGGCTGATGGCGGCGTTCGAGCAAGTCGACGCGCACTTCACGCAGCTCTTCGCGACCTTGTTCGAAGGCGGCCAAGCGGCGTTGAAGCTCACCGAGAGCGAGGATCCGCTGGAGGCTGGCCTCGAGATTTTTGCCGAGCCGCCAGGCAAACGCCTCACTGCGCTCTCGCTGATGTCCGGCGGCGAGCAAGCGCTTACGGCCACAGCCCTGATCTTCGCCGTGTTCCTCGCCAACCCCGCGCCGCTCTGCGTGCTGGACGAAGTCGATGCGCCGCTGGACGACGCCAACGTCGATCGCTTCTGCCGACTGCTCGAAGAAATGAAGCGCCTCACCTCGACGCGCTTTGTCGTCATCACCCACAATCCGGTGACCATGTCGCGCATGGACCGCCTCTACGGCGTCACCATGCCCGAACAAGGCGCAAGCCAATTGGTGAGCGTGGACCTAGGGCGCGCGCGCGAAATGGTTGCGGCGGAATAGCCGGTGCTGCTGCGGCGGCGTGTTCTTCTCCAAAGCAGGCGCGCATTCGACGCCCTGGGCGTCGTACGGAACTACGGCGACCTGTTCGAGGCGCTGGACCGAGATCGGGGCAAAATTTCCCTCCGCGCCCGCCGTTTCGCCTCCGAAAGCCGCCCCAAATGTCGCACTGGGTTTTCTTGACGCCCTAGGGGGGCGCCTCTAGTTTCCGCGCGCGCAAAGGGGGGTTGGCCAAGCCGGTCCGCCTCGCTTGGCGCATCGACCGGTCCATGGCTGATAAATCCCCTCCGCCAGAGGACGCCTTGTCGAACTTGCGCCAGCGTGTGAACGCCGCGGAAGCGAGGCATCAAGCGTCTTCCACAAGACCGCCAGACAGCGTCGGCACGGTTGCCGCGCGGTTCGGTGGTGAATTTGGCGCGGCGGTGATCGTCGGCTTCTTGCTCGGATACGGGGTCGATTACTTCTTCCACGTTGCGCCGTGGGGGTTGTTTATCGGCCTCGGACTCGGGTTCGTGGCGGGCGTGGTGAACGTGGTGCGCGCGGCGCAGTCGTTCAACAGAGCCAATCCGGCCGATCCAAATGCGCCGTCCATCCCCGACGACGAGGAAGACTGAGAGACCCGTGTCCAACGACCCGATCCACCAGTTCCAGATTCAGAACTACGTCCCGCTGGAAATCGCGGGGCTCGACGCTTCGGTCACGAACGCGAGCCTGTTCATGCTGGCCGGCGTCGGCGTGACGGCGTGGTTCCTTACGTCGGCGATGAAGCCCGCGGCCATGGTGCCGGGCCGCAGCCAAGTGGTCGCCGAGAGCGCCTACGGCTTTATCCGCGGTATGGTGAAGGACAGCGCCGGCGAAGAAGGCGTGAAGAAGTTCTTCCCGCTCGTCTTCACGCTCTTCCTGTTCATTTTCGCGGCGAACATGATCGGCATGTTCCCCTATTTCTTCACTCCCACCAGCCATATCGCGGTCACCGCGGCGATGGCGTTGATCGTGTTCACCACAGTCGTGGTTGTGGGTTTCGCGAAGAACGGCCTGAAGTTCCTCAAGGTGTTCGCGCCGTCGGGCGTGCCTTGGTACATTCTGTGGTTCGTCGTGATCATCGAGGTGATCTCGTTCTTCTCGCGGCCGCTCTCGCACGCGGTTCGTTTGTGGGCGAACATTCTCGCGGGCCACTTGGTGCTCAAGGTGTTCGCCGGTTTCGTGCCGATGATGGCCGCGGCCGGCGCGCTCGGCGTGCTCGGCGCGATCTTGCCGCTCGGGCTTACGGTCGGCCTCTACGCACTCGAATTCCTGGTTGCGTTCCTGCAAGCCTACGTGTTCGCGATGCTGACCTGCATCTACCTGAACGACGCTCTTCACCCCGGCCACTAGCGGCCCACATTTTCAACTTTGGTTTGAACGGAGAACTACAATGGACGCGGAAGCCGCAAAGTTCATCGGTGCTGGTCTGGCCTGCTTCGGCATGGGCCTCGTCGGCATCGGCGTGGGCAACATCTTCGGCTCCTTCCTGCAGGGCGCGTTGCGCAACCCGTCGGAAGCGCCGAAGCAATTCGGCAATCTGATCTTCGGCTTCGCCGTGACCGAAGCGCTCGGCATCTTCTCGCTGCTGATCGCGCTCCTGCTGCTGTTCGCCGTCTAAGCGGAGAGCAACCGGCCCATGGCCCACGCACCCGAAGCAGAACACGCCGTCGACACGCACGCCGCTGACGCCGCCCACGGCGCGGACGCGGCCGCGCATGGCGGCGAACACACGGCGGGTTTCCCGCCGTTCGATCCGGCAGTGTTCACGAGCCAGCTGATCTGGTTCGCGATCACGTTCCTGATCCTCTACTTCGTGGTGTCGCGTTATGTCGTGCCAAGCGTGGAGCGCGTGCTTGAAAAGCGCGCCGCCACCTTGGCCGCCGATCGCGAGGGCGCGGCCGCCAAGACCGCCTTGGCCGAACAAGCGCGCGCCACAATGGAGCGCGCCGTCGCCAAGGCTCGCGCCGACGCGCGTAAGCTTGTCGACGACATGCGCGCCGAGGTGCAGGCCAAGCTCGGCGCCGAGCAAGCCGAAGCGGAAGCACGGCTTGCGAAGCAAGCCGAGGCGTCCGCCGCCAAGATCGCCGCCGCGCGCACGATCGCGATGGCGGAAATCCCCGCCATCGCTGACACGCTCGGCCGCGACATCGCCGACCGGCTCGCGCCGGCAAAGGGCTAAGCGCCATGCACTTCGACGCAACCTTCTTCGCTCTCGTCGCGCTCGCGATCTTCATCGGGCTGATGCTCTATCTGAAGGTGCCGGCGATGGTGCTGGGCATGCTCGACGCGCGCTCAAACGAGATCGCCAAGGAGCTGCACGAGGCCCGGCGCTTGCGCGAAGAGGCAGAGCGTCTCTTAGCGGAGTACGAAGCCAAGCGCGTCGCGGCGGAAGAAGAAGCCAAGGCCATCGTCGCCAGCGCCAAGGAACAAGCCTTGGCCGTCGCCGAGGAAACCCGCGCCAGCATGACGGCCGCCATGGCGCGTCGCGAGCAGCAAGCGGTGGACGGCATTGCCCAAGCCGAAGCGAAAGCAACCGCCGAAGTGCGCGCCGCCGCCGCTGACGCGGCTCTGGCGGCTGCTGAAAAGCTCATCCGCGAACGCATGAGCGACGCCAACCAATCCGCGCTGATCGCCAAAGGCGTCGCGGAAATGGGTCGCGCGTTCAGCTAACTAAACAGAATGGATCTCCGCCTCCTCCTCGATGGAGGAGGCGCCGCGAAGCGGCGGAGGAGGTGCGCGCTCGGCGAAAAAGGAAGGCCTCATACGGCTCAACGCAAATGTCGCGGGCCTCACCCTCCCCGCGCTTCGCGCGGCCCTCCCATCGAAGGAGGGCTGGCCGAACCTGAATCGATCGGAATGACGGAAGCGATGAGACGGCGCATAGTCCGGTCAGGGAGGCCGCCCATGAACATCATCGCCAACGCACTCACGATCCTCGTCGCGCTCGCGCACGTGGGTTTTCTGGTGCTGGAAATGTTTCTATGGAGCGGCCCAATAGGCCAACGCATCTTCGCCATGACGCCGGAGTTTGCCGCGCAATCCGCGGTGCTGGCGGCCAATCAGGGGCTCTACAACGGCTTCCTCGCCGCCGGCCTCCTCTGGGCCGTCATCGCCGCCAAGCGCGACGTGAAAATCTTCTTCCTGCTCTGCGTGGTGGTCGCCGGCGTGTATGGCGGCCTCACCGCCAAGATGACGATTCTCTTCACCCAAGCCGCGCCCGGCGCGCTGGCGCTGCTCGCGGTTCTGCTCTCAAAGCCGCGCACCGTTTGACGCGCCGCGCCGACGTCTCTACCTACGCTTCGTTACTCGGGGAGTAGCCGGCCGCATCGGCGCGGCGTTTGCGTCAACACACTTGCCCATCCGGGCATGGCGCAGACAGCGGAGCAAAGCTCCGCATTGGCGAGACCGACGACGTTCCGCTTCGCGGCCAGGCCGCGCGAAGCGACGTCGTCGTTCGCACGCCCGGCTCCGGAGTTTCGATTATGGAAGCGCTTTGGATTTCCACCGCGATCGTCGCCATTGCCGAGATCGGCGACAAGACTCAATTGTTGGCGATCGTGCTGGCGGCGCGGTTCAAGCAGCCGCTGCCGATCCTAGCCGGCATTCTGGCCGCGACGCTACTCAACCACGCGCTCGCCGCGAGCGCTGGTTTCCTAGTGTCGCAATGGCTGAGCGGACGGACGTTCCAACTCGTCGTCGGGGCCGCGTTCGTCGCCATGGCGGCGTGGGCGTTGATCCCCGACAAGGAAGACGACAACGCCGCACAGGCATCCCGCGGCGGCGTTTTTCTTACAACGCTTGTCGCGTTCTTCCTGGTCGAGATTGGCGACAAAACGCAGATCGCAACGTCCCTGCTCGCGGCGCGCTTCCAGGACGTCGCATTCGTCACCATTGGCACCACGCTCGGCATGATGCTCGCCAACGCACCCGCCGTGTATCTGGGCGAAGCGGTGACGCGGGTTGTACCGCTCAACTATGTGCGCGCCTCGGCGGCTTTGCTGCTGGCGATTACCGGCGCGTGGGTGATCGCCAATGCGCTCTAACGTTCAAGTTCGGCAATCAGCGCGTCAGCCCGGTAGACGTGACGGAGCGCCGCTTGAATGCCGGTCGCGGCGACCACGACGGTGCGGTTCAAACGCCCATCATAGAAATAATCGCCGCCAAGCGAGTGAATGTTGCCGTCCCACGCAACGCCGACGACCCGCCCATCGCGATCAACCAGCGGACTGCCGGAATTGCCTCCGATGATGTCGTTGGTGGTGGCGACCGAGATGATCGTGTTCGGATCCAAGCGCGGCTCCGCCAACCGCCAAGTCGTCGCCAACTCAAATGGCGGCGCGCCGGTGTTGTTCGCGAAAATCTCGCCCACCCGGCCAAACGGCCCAACCTCGCGCCCATCCGGCTCCGTCAAGCCGGCAACGCGGCCGTATGAAAGGCGCAGCGAGAAGGTCGCGTCCGGGTACTGCTCTTCGCCGTAAAGCTGGAACCGCGCCCGCGCGATGCGCTCATGCGCACGCGCGATCGGCCCCTCCACTTCCCGCTGGAAGCGTGCATTGAGGCCGCGCGCGTCGCCATCCCAACGCCGCACGAACTGGATCATAGGATCTTCAGAAGCCGCGATCGCTGACGGGCCTCCTCGCCACAATTGCGCGCGATACGCCGCGTCGCCCAGACGCGACTGCGTTAGAATGCGCGCAAGAGCGTCCGGGTTGGCGCGGCCAATGACAGCAATTGTGCCCGGATCGTTGACCCCCAAATTGGCCTGCAGGCGCGTCAGCCAGTGCGTAAGCACGATTTGCTCGAGCCCTACATCAACGGGCCGGACGGCCAGCAGATTCTGCTCAAGAGCGGCGATCCGCGATTCGTTGTAGCGCGGTAAGCGCTCGGAATCCGGCTTGGCGCGCTCTTCCGCGCCGCGCACGAGGTCGCGCGCCCAGCCGAACAGCGCAGAAGAACCTGGCCCGCCCTCTAGGTACGTGTATTGCGCGTGGAAGCCGCGCTGCGCTGCTTTCGCCGCCTCAATCTCACCCCACGCATCGCCAACCTCGCGCCGCAGCGTGCGATTGGCGTTGACGCGCCGGCGCAGTTCCGCTTCGCGGCTCGTCAAAAGCGCGAATGACGCAGGATCAACCAGAGCCGCGCGTCGCCCATAGAGCGACTTGAATCCGTTCTCCAAACCACGCAGCACGCTGGTCGCGCCGCGCGCCTGATCCGGACCGAGATTCGAATAGGCCTGCACCCTACCGCGAAGCTCGGCCATATTCATCAACGTCGCCGGCAACGCATAGTCGCGCGTGAACGTGAGTTCCGACACGGTACGCAGGCGCGACGTATTGCCGGGATTGCCCGTCACCATCACCGGCTCGCCCGCTTCAAGCGGCGTGAAGCGCATCCGCAAATGGTTCGGTGTCGCTGCGGGCGCGCCGTTCTCGTAGAGCCGCACCAGCGCGAAATCGATGCAATGCGCGGGAAACTCGAAATCGGTGAGGTTGCCGCCGTACTGCGCCATGATGTTTTCCGGCGCGAACGCGAGGCGCACGTCCTCGTAGCGGCGATAGCGATAAAGACTGTAACGCCCGCCTTGATAGAGCGTCACCACTTCGCAACGCACCGCGCCGCTGCTGCACTCGGATTCAATCCGCGAAATTTCGCCATCGCGCGCCCGCGCAAAGCCATCCGCGCCGACCGCGCCCGTCGCCCCGCCAATACGCTGCGTCACGTCGGAAATGTCCGTGAGCACCTGGATCGCCATGCCCGGGCAGCGCAATTCGTCGTTGCGCGTAGCCGCGACGAGCCCCGTATCGACAAGATTGCGCTGCGCCGTTGAGAGATCGCGCACGCACCCGACCACACAATGCTGATTGGTGAGCACCAAGCCTTCGCTGCTGACGATCGAGCTCGAACAGCCGCCTTGCAGCCGCGCGGCGCCGGCGCGCACGCGCGCCAGCCAATCGGCGTCCGGCGCCCAGCCGATCTCAGCCCGCATGCGCGCGGCCGGGATTGCATCGAACGTCCACATCCCTTCTTCGGCGGACGCGCGCGGTGTCGCCGCGAGACAAACGGCGACCGCCGCAATGAGCAGGTTTTTGGCTTTGGACATGGGCGCGCTCCTGACCCGGAGTTTGCCCGCGAACACCGACGTGCGGCAAGGCCGCTGGTCGCAACCAGCGGCATGCGCGTCGTCGGCGTTACTCCGCCGCCTTCTTAGCCGCGTCGGCGTGTTCCGGCTTCCAACGCAATTTGGGCTGACGCGCGGCGCGCGTGTCATCGAGCCGCCGCATCGGCGCAAGCTTGGGCGCGGCCTTGAAGAACGCCGCATCGCCCGCATTGATGCGCTCGGCGAGCGCGATCATCACATCGGCGAAGCGATCCAGTTCGCGCTTCGATTCCGTTTCCGTCGGCTCAATCAGCATCGCGCCATGCACGACCAACGGGAAGTACGTCGTGAACGGGTGATAGCCCTCATCGATCAGCGCCTTGGCGATATCGACGGTCTCGACGCCCTTCGGCTTCGTCGTTGAATCGTCCAGTAGCACTTCGTGCATGCACGGGCCATCACCGAACGGCGCGTTGAAATGCGACTTCAAGCGCGCGAGCAAATAATTCGCGTTCAGCACCGCGTCTTCCGCCACTTGCCGCAGACCGTCGCTGCCGTGGCTCATCATGTAGCTGAGCGCGCGCGTAAACATGCCCATCTGGCCATGGAACGCGCACATGCGGCCAAAGGCTTGCGTGCCATCCGCGTGCTCACGCAGCGCGTATCCTCCCCCGCTTGCGGGGGAGGTGGCCACAAAGTGGTCGGAGGGGGGAGTTGTCGCCCACGTGCCCCCCC